>PFOW01000055.1 GCA_002792735.1 bacterium CG_4_10_14_0_2_um_filter_33_32 | reverse complement strand
AAGAGAATACACCAATCTTTGGGTAATATTTCACCCATTGATTATTTAATAAAAACTGTTCCGGAGTCTCAAATGTGCGTGACGCGTACACTTATTTGATTATCTAAACAGTAACTGGTAAAATATAATATAAGTAATATATAAAGACATGGAAAGTTTATTTATTGTAAAAAATTCTTTTCTGTGGTCGTTGGTTGGTTCGCTTTTTTTCATGATTGCCACATTAGTTTATCTAAAACTAACAGGTAAATAGTATGAATTGTCCAAAATGTAATGGTGAAGTAATTTCTATAAAGGACGGTTACTACTGTTCCCAATGTGGTGAAAAGATTAGCTTAGAAGAATTAAAACAACATCTTGAACAAAAAATGGTAGTCGAAAAGGCAAAAAGTGGAGTTGTATATCAGGGAGAAGATAAACAAACTCAACAAGAAGAAAAGAAACCATCTTCTGTTCAGATACCAGTAGATCAATCAGCAACAAGAGTTTCACCAAAACCAATTGAACACCAAGCGCCTATTTCAATACAGCACTTAAATAGTATCTCTTCAGAAGGACCAAGTGTTTCTGGCCAAGCTGCTGTAAATCGTGCTTTACCAAAATCAGTAGAAAAAATAGACCAACAATTGCATGGTGTGAAAAAATCTTATCAATTTAAAATACTTTTAACAGTAATTATTATTCTAAACGTACTAATAATATTAGAAATAACGTACTTTTTATTTATTAGATAATGACAAAGATAAAAAAAATAGAATCATTAGAGATATTAGATTCACGCGGTATACCCACCATAAGAACGATTGTAAAAAGTGATAGTGGTATTATTGCTGATGCATCTGTTCCTTCAGGATCCTCAACTGGAAAATTTGAAGCTTTTGAATTAAGAGACAATGATGAAAGATATTTTGGCAAAGGCGTATTACAAGCGGTTTCTAATGTAAATAAAATCATAGCTCCAGCCTTGAAGGGGTTAAACCCGGAGTACCAAAAAGAAATTGATGAGAAGATGATTAAATTAGATGGTACTGCCCAGAAAAAGAAAATTGGTGCTAATGCTATTCTTTCTGTTTCCTTAGCTGTTGCCAGATTAGCATCAAAATTAAATAAATTGCCTCTTTATAAGTATTTAAACAATGCATTTTTATCCAATATCAATATTAGTATGCCAACTCCATTTTCGGTTGTTATAGAAGGCGGAAAGCATTCTTCCGGCAATCTGGATATTCAGGAATTTATTATAGTTCCAAATGGAATTAATAATTTTCCGGATAAAATAAGAGCTATATCGGAAATTTATTATAGTCTAGGTAGTATTCTAAAGGAGGTAAATGTAGGTTTGGAAGGTGCCTTTGGTCCTAGCCTTAAATCTAATACAGAAGCTATGAGCTTAATAGTTGAAGCCATAGAAAAAGCCGGTTACTCAGGAAAGGTAAATTTGGCATTAGATATTGCTGCTTCCGAGTTATATCAACCAGACAATGATGGTAATTATTATCTTAAATCTGAAGAGATCACTCTTAAAAAGCAGCAGCTTTTGGGGTTGTATAGTGATTGGATTTCTAATTATCCAATTATATCAATGGAAGATGGTTTAGAGCAGGAAGATTGGGATGGCTGGATTGAACTTACAGAAAGATTTTCAAAAGATGTAAAAATAATTGGTGACGATTTGTTTGTTACAAATCCTGAAAGAATAAAAAAAGGTATTAGGCAAAAAGCAGCTACCGGATTAATTATAAAGCTTAATCAAATAGGTACTTTGTCAGAAACTATTGCGGCTATAAAATTAGCTCGGAAAGCTGATTGGACTTATATTATATCTCATAGATCGGGTGAAACTTGCGACACTTTTATTTCTGATTTAGCCGTATCTTCAGGTGCTTCTTTTATTAAAACAGGTGCTCCTTCTCGCGGGGAACGGGTTGAAAAGTACAATAGATTGCTAGAAATTGAAAAGGAAATCCAGAATTGAAAAGTGCAAATAAAATTATGGGAAGAGTTTATGTTTTTAGACATGGTCAATCTTACGATAATTATAGAAAAATATTTTCCGGATTTAGAAATTCAAAATTAACTAAGAAGGGCGTGTCTGATGCTAAGATATTGGCGAAGAAGTTAAAAGATAAAAAAATTGACATTGGATTCACCTCCCATTTATTTAGAATGAAACGTACTTTGGCCGAGGCGTTAAAGTATCACAAAAAAGTACTTACAATTATTGATGATCGGATAATTGAAAGATGTTATGGAGACTTACAGGGCACAAGCAAATCTAAGCTAGAAGCAACAGATTCAAAAAAATATCAAATTTATCACCGCTCATATAGTACCTCGCCTCCCGGAGGAGAGAGTATAAAGATGGTAGAAAAAAGAGTTTTTTCTTTTTGCCGTGATTTAGAAAAATTCATAAAAAAAGAAGGAATAAATGTTGCAATTGTTTGTGGCAATAATTCAATGAGAGCTCTAAGGCGTTATTTTGAAAAATTAACAGTTAAAGAAATGATGGAACAAGAAAACAATTGTATAAATTATGTAGAGTACAAAATTGAATGTATAATAAAAGAAGTTAACAGCCAAAGATTATTAGCTGCTTAAATATTATGCAAGATATTATACCTCCACAAAAAAAACCAGCAAAAAAATCGTTAAAAATAATTTTAATAATTTTAGCTGTTTTACTTATAGTTTTGATTGCGGTAACGGTTACTTATTTTTTAACAAAAGAAAGATTTCAATCAGCAGAGTCTAGCCCAAAAAATAATTCTAATTTAACAAGCAAAGATGTTTCCACAAGTAATAAAAGCGATGAATTTGTTTATATAACTTCAAAATCTGGTCTCAATTTAAGAGAAGATGCTACTACGGTCTCGGATATTATTTACACTCTTCCTTATAGGGCAAAAGTTAAATTAGCTAAAAAGTCAGCAGACAATAAATGGTACAAAGGCACTTTTGAGGATGCGACCGGTTGGTTTAGTATTGATTATGCCCAAAAAGAAGAAATAGAAGATCCAACTGCAGATTGGCAAGGATTTGAAAGCCCAAATTCTGGTTACTCGTTAAAATTTCCTTCAGATTGGCGAAAAAAAACTTTAGCTAGTGACGGTTATGATTTTGAAATAATTCCAAAGGATGTTGGAGGAGTTGAGATTTCGATTGCATTTAAAGAACAGACACTTGGGAAAGAGAAGGAAACTCTTGTTGACGCTAACCATACAATTGCTGCCAAATCTGCCATATTTGTAGACGGAGCAAAAGGGGAACGAATTGTTCTGCAAAAAACTAAAGATTCCAAAATTGTCTACACCACAGATGTTCTACTTTTAGAAAGAGACGGAAAGCTTATAAGAATTGAAGGTCCGGCCGATGGAGAAGATTTTGGAGATGTATTTGATATTTTAGTTTGGACCATTAAATTTAAAGTACTTCAATAGGAGATTCTATGTATGATGTAATTACAATTGGCGGGGCTACGAGAGATATATTTTTTAAAACTGATAAAGATTGGATTGTAAAAAATTGTGATCCCATTAGGCAACAATTAATGTGTTTTGAGTATGCGGCTAAAGTTATTCCCAAAATTGCCTTTTTTTCTTTTGGTGGAGGAGCGTTAAATAGTGCCGTAAGCCTAAAAAGATTAGGTTTAAGCATATCTACTATCGCCAGTATAGGTAATGACGAAATAGCTGATGCCATTTCTGGCTACTTAAAAACCGAAGGTATAGATAATAGTTTACTTATCCGTCACCCTGGTGTTTCAAAAACAGGAATTTCTTTGATTATAGTTGACGAGAGCAGCGAACATACCGCGATTCTTTATAGGGGTACAAATAATCTGCTTAAAATTAAAAATTGGAATTGGGTTAAAGATACCAAATGGATTTATTTGACTTCATTAACAGGTAAGTCGGGATTGATTTTGAATCGACTAAAAAATGAGTTAACGAAGAATAAAATAAAATTAGCATGGAATCCAGGTTCCGAACAATTAAAAAAAGGATATGAAAAACTTAAAGAAATTATTAAAAAAACAAATATCCTTATTCTCAATAAAGATGAAGCAAAAGAATTAATTATTTCTAAAGATAAAAAATTTATATTAAATGATTCTAAGGAAATCGCAGTAAGGCTTAAAAAAATGGGTCCTAAAATTGCAATCGTTACCGATGCTGCCAATGGTTCATTTGCGTTTGATGGGAAAGAAATGTATCATTCCTCGATTTTACCGGCTCGACCCGTTGATACTACCGGTGCCGGGGATGCATTTGGTTCATCTTTTTTAGCTGGCATGATTCTGCATAACGATATAAGAAAAGCACTTAAGATGGCATCAGTAAATTCTGCATCAGTAGTTTCTCATTATGGTTCTCAAAATGGCTTACTTAAAATTAAGAGATTAAAATTTTTGCAAAATAAAATTAAAGTTTTAAAAATTAACCTAAATAAAAAAGTAAAATATGTTAAAGCTAGATAATTTTTTCAATCCAAAATCAATTGCTATCATTGGAGCTTCTCGGGATAGAAATAAGCTTGGTTACCAAATACTAAAGAATATTATTTACTCAGGTTTTAAAGGCAGGATTTTTCCGGTAAACCCAAAAGCTAGTATAATACTTGGTAAAGATTCTTATGAATCTGTTTTAAAAATTCCTAGCAAGATTGATCTTGCAGTTATTATTGTGCCTAATATTATTATTCCATCGATTATGGAAGATCTTGGTAAAAAGGGAGTTAAAGCAGTAATTATTATCAGTGCCGGCTTTGGGGAAACAGGCGAGGAAGGCAAATCAATTGAAGATAATATTTTGGAGATTGCTAGAAAAAACAAGATTCGAATAATCGGTCCGAATTGTCTAGGAGTTATTGATACATTTCTACCCCTGAATGCTTCATTCGCCGCAGGTGTGCCGATTAAAAAAAATTTAGCTGTTATTAGTCAATCAGGCGCTATGTGTTCAGCTATATTGGACTGGGCCTCTAAAAATAATATTGGTTTTTCTAAATTTATTAGCTTGGGTAATAAAATAGATATTGATGAAGTAGATTTATTCCGTGCTTTAGAAAAAGATAAAAACTCTAAAGTTATTCTTGGATATTTCGAAAGTATTAAAAGAGGCACAGAATTTATTGATGCAGCATCTAGACTATCTTTTAAAAAACCAATTATTGTTATAAAAGCCGGTTTATCTAAAGAAGGAGCTAAGGCGGCTTCTTCTCATACAGGAGCCTTAGCTTCTAACGCCGAAGTTATTAAAGCAGTTTTTAATAAATCTGGAATAATTCAGGTTTCTGATATAGAGGAGCTTTTTGATTTTTCTGAAGCTTTTTCTGTTTTACCTATGCCTAAGGATAATAAAGTTGCCGTATTAGCTAATGCCGGAGGTCCATCTGTTATAGCAGCTGATGCAATTTCGCAGTCAAATTTAACTTTAGCGAAATTTACACAAAATACAATTAAAAATTTAAAATCCAAGATGCCATCCTCTGCGTCTATTTCAAATCCAGTTGATATAGTAGGCGATGCCGATGCAAAAAGATTCAAGATAGCAGCTGACATAATACTTAAAGATAAAAATCTATCTAATCTAATTGTTATTTTAACACCCCAAACATCCACTGAGGTTGAAAAAACTGCCAAGTCTATTGTTAGACTAAAGAAAAAATTCAATAAGTCGATTGTAGCTTCTTTTATAGGAGGTAAAGCTATTGAAAAAGGAGTACAAATATTGGAAAAAGGCGGTATTCCTAATTTTGAATTTCCCGAAAGAGCGGTAAGAGTTCTCTCGGAGCTTATTAAATATAAAAATTCTAGAAAATTAATTAGCCAAAAAAAGAATCATGTTAATTTACAGCGGAATAAAAATATAGAAAAAATTCTTGAAAAAGCAGGGCTAGAAAATAGAAAAAATCTAAACGATTTAGAATCAAAAATTATTTTTAATAATTTAAAGATTAAAACTGCTGAATCTAGCTTTGTTAAGACTTCGAAAGAGGCGATTAAAACCGCTTCTAAAATTGGTTTCCCTGTTGTTTTAAAAATAGTTTCTTCTGATGTTCTTCATAAGACGGAATATGGATTAGTTAAAACTAATTTAGTTAACGGTGATGAAGTTAAAAAATCATTTGAACAAATAATCAAAAATGCCAAAAAATTAAAAATCAAATTTAGCGGGTTGATGGTTTATCAAACTGTAAAGAGCGGTACAGAGCTTATTATAGGTGCAAAAAGAGATTCGTTATTTGGACCGGTTATAATGTTTGGGTTAGGCGGGATTTATGTTCAAATTTTGAAAGACACTTCTTTTTGTGTTGCTCCTATTTCTAAAAATGAAGCAGGAGAAATGATTTTCAAAATTAAAGGATATGATTTATTGACCGGATTTAGAGGTCAAAAGCCCATAGATATCAAAGGATTAAAAAATATAATAATAAAGATATCTGATCTAATGCTGGCCTTTCCGGAAATACAAGAACTAGACATCAATCCTTTAAAAGCCGAGTCAAAAAATCTTATTACATTAGATACTAAAATTGTGTTAAAATAAATTTAATGAAAAATACAATTGAAATCAGATGGCATGCAAGAGGTGGACAAGGAGCAAAGACTGCTTCTCTTCTTTTTGCAGAAGCAATGCTTGAGTTGGGAAAATATATACAAGCCTTTCCTGATTATGGTCCGGAAAGAACAGGCGCGCCAATAAGAGCTTATAATCGTATTTCAAATAAACCCATAAGAAATTATTCTGCGGTTACAAGCCCTGATATGGTTATTGTTTTAGATCCCACTTTATTAAAAAATCCAAATACAATTGTTGGTATAAAGGAAGATGGAGTTATTATTATTAATACCGAAAAAAAAGTACAGGAAATTAAAAGTAATTTAGGGGTTAACAATAAGATAATAACTGTTCCGGCCTCTAAGATTTCATTAGATATATTAGGCAAAAATATTCCAAACACTGTAATGCTCGGAGCGCTTGTTAAAGCTTTAGATTTAGAATTTAAAGAACTTCAAAAAGGATTAAAGACAAGGCTTTTGATAAAATTTAGAAAAAAGTCCGAATATATTAAAAAAAATTTAAAAGCAATTGAGCAAGCATATAAATTAAGTTAAAAATATGACAATCAAAAAACAAAAAAATAATATTCCAGGCTGGAAAGAATTAAAAATAGGCGGGGTTTCAGAAGGCGGTTCTGCAAAAGATTTTTTAACCGGCGACTGGAGACAAGAAAGGCCAGTAATTAATTCTAAAAAATGTAAACAGTGTTTTACTTGTTGGGGCTATTGTCCGGAAGCGGCCTTTATCACAAAAAATAACAAAATCATCGGGATTAATTATCTGCATTGCAAAGGCTGTGGCATTTGTGCTAAAGAATGTCCCAATAAAGCCATTGATATGGTTAAAGAAATAAAATAATGAGTATTATAAAAGATAAAAATTTAAAAGCATTAACAGCCAATGAAGCTCAGGCTTTAGCAATGAAACAAATCGAGCCTGATGTTGTTGCGGCCTATCCTATTACTCCGGCAACCCAAGTTGTTGAGATTTTTTCTCAATATGTTGCAGACGGAGAGGTTAAAACAGAATTTATTCCAGTAGAGAGTGAGCATTCAGCAATGAGTGCCTGCATTGGCGCATCGGCAGCAGGTGCTAGGGTTATGACTGCAACATCTTCACAAGGTTTAGTTTTGATGCAAGAGATTTTGAATATTGCTTCGGGGTTAAGATTCCCCATTGTGATGGCAGAAGTAAATCGTGCTTTATCTGCTCCGTTAAATATACATGGCGACCAGTCAGATACAATGGGCGCAAGAGACACAGGCTGGATTCAAATTTTTACATCAACTGTTCAGGAAGCTTATGATTCTATGTTTATAGCCCTTAAGCTAGCAGAAAAAGTAAACTTACCTGCAATGGTAACTACGGATGGTTTTATTCTAAGTCACTGTATGGAGGCATTTTATTCTATTTCAGATGATAGAATAAAAAAATTTATTGGCCAGCGCAAACCGGAATATTCTCTTTTCGATTTTGAAAATCCTAAAACTATTGGCTCTCTTGATTTGCCAGATTTCTTTTATGAGCATAAAAGACAGCAAATAGAGGCTATGAGAGAAGCTAATTTTGAGCTTAAAAAAGTTCAAAAGGAATTTTTTAATTTATCCGGTAGGAAATATGATCTTGTTGAGGAATATAAATTAAAAGATGCAGATTATGGAATTGTAGTTTTAGGCTCCACAGCAGAAACTGCTAAAACAGCCATAGATAACTTAAGAAAAAAAGGCTATAAAATTGGTCTTTTAAGAATTAGGCTTTTTAGACCATTTCCAGACAAAGAAATAATGAATGCCATAAAGCATCTTAAAGTCGTCGCTGTTTTTGATAAAGCTGATGCGGTTTCCGGCATAGGCGGACCAGTGTATTCTGAAGTTAAGGCCGCATTATACGGAAATTGTCGAGGAAAGGTTTTAAATTATATTTACGGATTGGGTGGCAGGGATACAAGAATTGAACAATTAGAGCAAGCGTTCAGTCAATTAAAAAATAATGAAAATGAAATAAATTATTTAGGAGTTAGGGAATAAATATTATTTATAATGAAAACAATTGAAAAGAAAAAACTAAAAAAATTCAGTTTTAAAGAATACGCAAAAAGAGATTCGTTATTTATAGGTGGACATAGGCTTTGTGCTGGATGCGGGGCAGCTATTGTTGCACGGCAAGTCATGATGGCTGCTTCAAAATATAAGGTAATAATTGCTAACGCTACGGGATGTTTAGAAGTTGCTACTTCTATATTTCCTTATTCTTCTTGGAAGACTCCATGGATTCATAATGCCTTTGAAAATGCAGCAGCTACGATTTCCGGCGTTGAAGCAGCTTATAAGACAATGCTTAAAAATGGGAAGATCAGCAAAAAAGATAAAATAAAATTTATTGTATTTGCAGGAGATGGCGGGACTTATGATATCGGTCTTCAGTCTCTTTCCGGTGCAGCAGAACGAGGACATGACTTTCTATATGTTTGTTATAATAATGAAGCTTATATGAATACCGGCATTCAAAGATCCAGCGCCACACCTTATGGCGGTGCTACTACAACTAGTCCGGCCGGTAAAAAAATATTAGGCAAGAAGCAATTTCCAAAAGATTTGACTGAGATAATGGTAGCGCATAACATACCATATGTTGCTCAATCATCTGTTGGATTTCCGGAGGATTTAATCTCTAAAGTTGAAAAAGCTTCAGAGATTTCCGGTCCGAAATTTTTGAATGTTTTAATGCCATGCCAACTTGGTTGGGGTTTTCCTGCGGATTTAGCACCAGAAATGGGTAGGTTAGCAGTAGAGACAAATTTTTGGCCTTTATACGAAGTTGAGAACGGTAAATATAAAGTAAATTATAAACCGCAAAATAGAAAACCAATAAGCGATTGGCTTAAACTTCAAAAAAGGTTTTCCCATCTTTCAAATAAAGATGCTCAAAGCACTATAGATAATATTCAGAAGGATATAGATATAAGATGGAAAAATCTTCTCAATAAAGGTAAAAAATAATCTAGCTAACTATGGATCCTAAGCAAAAATTTCAAGAATTATTTAAAAAATTGCTGATTATAATGAGTATCGGTTTTTTTATTTTTGGCATTATAGCTATTAGTTTTTTTGCTATATTACTAGGTAGTAATATGAATTTTTATGGTAAAGTTTTTGAGTATGGAATATTTGTGATGTATTATTTGGTTGGATTTGGAAGTGTTGCTATGTTTGGTTTTATTATCTATTTTATTAGAATGAGAAGGAAAAATAATTTATTGAAAGAAAATAATAATATATCAAAAAAGTAATAAGACAAAGAAGTAAAAAATGAAAAAATATATCATTGCAATCGATATGGGCGGCACACATATAAGAACTGCGATTTTTGATAAAGATAGCAGGATATTATCTTTGGAGAGTTTTCATAATTCCCATAGTATTGTCGATATAAAAAAGATAAAAGATAGTATTAGAGCTCAATCAAACAATCTAGCTATTGATATAAATAGAGATGTTGATGGTATCGGTATAGCTATTGCATCTCCAGGCGTAAATCCAGCTACGGGTAAAGTTAACTGGAATAAGTTAACTTTTACTTTTCCAAAAAACTTCAATATTTTGAATGAATTTAGAAAAGAATTTAAAAAGCCTGTATTTATCGAGAATGATTTGAATTCCGCTGCTCTAGCCGAGCTTTACGTAGGTAATTTGCAAGGAAAGAAAAATGGACTTGTTATAACAGTTAGTACCGGTATAGGCGCCGGTATTATATCAAACGGCTTTTTATTGAGGGGTAGTAATTATACAGCAGGAGAAATCGGTCATATGTTTATCAATGACAATGATAAAGAGTTGGTTTGCAATAGGGGTGACTTTGGGTGTTGGGAGGCTTTTGCTTCTGCAAAATCGACCGAACAAAGATATTACAAAAAATATAAAAAACAGATTAGTGCTAAAGAAATTATTAAATTAGCCCAAAAAGGCAATAAAAAAGCTCTATCTGTTTTAAAAGATATATCATTTTGGTTTGGTTTAGGTTTATCTAATATTATAAATATTTTAGATCCAGAAGTTATAGTAATGTATGGCAACTTTTTTCTAAATAGCTGGCCTTTATTTAAAAAAGATGTACTTAAAATAATTCAAAAAAGATCATTTAATCCTAGTATAAAATTTAAAAGGACCAAATTTGGCGATAACGGAAGTTTAATAGGTGCAGCCAATTTGGTTATTCATAAACCTTATGAGACTATCGTCTAATCTTTGGCTAGAAAAAGAGTTTTATATAGATGTAGATCACATGGGTCAAATTAGAGTGGTTGGCCCCGGTGATCATTTATATTTTGGGATGATCAATGGGGAAAGCCGTGATTATGAAATAACAAAAGTTTATTACAGAAATAATGAACTTTTTATCAAAGGCTATTTTTATGATTCTAAGGTTCAGTTTTTTTATCCTGTTATGGGAGATATAAGGACTTTAAGAACATATGTTTATAAAAAAGATGAAAAAGCCAAGACCTTTTTTGAGATTAGAGAAGCATTTCCCGATGTTCTTATTCCAAATAAATTTCATGAAAGTGTTATTGATGGTACAAAACGTTTAAACTTTGAAAGACATTTCGGAAAAGAGTTTTATGGAAGCGAGCTTCGTTTAAGTGCAACAGTAAAAGTAGAAAGAAAAGATAATTATTTCATACTATCTAGCAGCGAACCTGTGATACCTTTTGAAATAAAAGTTTATGACAGCAGATTTTTTAAACAGGAATTTTTCGCTGATCCGTTTTTAAGGAAGCAAATATTTTTTGAAAAATTTGGAATAGAGGGAGACATAGCAAGAACAATTTTGCATAGAGCAGAAGCAGAAGTTGATCATTTATTAAAATATAAAAAAACTTCCGGCTATGATTATGGTACGGTTTTTCCAAGGGATTGGACTGAGGCTGCTTTCTTAGGATTAAATGATTTTAGCAAAGAAGCGCTATTTTATATTGCTAAACAATCATTAAAATATGTTTCTGTTGAAGGGGAAGGTTGGCATGAAAGATGCGTTGGTGAGTTTGCTTATAAATGTAATTTAAGTCACGTGCCTAATATCGATAGAGATATGGTAGATATTGAACCTCGGTATATGCTTCTCTTTGGACAAAATCCGGATATTTTTTTGAATAATGAAACCTTGTTTAAGAAAATAAAGAGAGTAGCTTCTTTTATAATTACCCAAGCCAGAGAAAATTATTTAATACAATTTGAAGAAAACCCTCATTTTAGAAATTTTAAAGCAGGCAATTGGCGAGATTCATCAGCTGCTTATCTAGGGGTTTCTAGCCATATTATTCCTTATGACACTAATGCTGTTTTTTATCCGGCTGCTTTGCGTATTATTGAGCAATTTGCTGACAATTTGCATATCAAAGATAAAGATTTGAAAAAGATTGTTTCTGATTGGCAAAATAAAAAAGAATTATTCAAGTTTAAAAATAAAGACGGAAAGCCGGCTTATGCCTTAGCTATCTATGATTTTAAAAATAAAAATAATTATAAAAAACTGGAGATTAATCACACTGATGAAGCATATGATTTAATTTTCAACAATTCTAATGAGGAGGATATTAAAAGTTTAGCAGAAAGAATATTAAGCAATGATTATTTTTATACCAAAATCGGGCCTTTAATCGTCGGTAAAAATGAGGGATACAATCATAATCAGTATCATGGAGAGGTAATATGGTTAAAGCAAATGGGTTTATGCAGTATGGGGTTTAAAAATCAATATAGAAAAGAAGGCTTTTCAGAAGAAACAAATGAATTAATCAAAAAGACTATTAAATATCTTTTTGATAGTTTAGTGTATTCATTTGGGTATTTGAATCTTTTCCCTGAACTTTTTGTGGATTATAAAGAATCTCCTGTTTTATATAGTGAGAGACGATTTGTTGTTGAGGGACATATGAATAAAATTCAGCTTTGGTCAGCAGAAGCTGCGAGAAGAATTGTCTTTGATTATTATGATGTTTTCTTTAAGTCTTGAAAATTAATTTTATTCTGCTAAAATAAATAGGTATATTTTGGGGCTATCGTCTAGTGGTTAGGACACCAGGTTTTCATCCTGGCAACCGGGGTTCGACTCCCCGTAGCCCTACCAATTTGTGAGATTGTGAAATGTCTGTACAAAGGCATTTTTTATATTTTGAACAAGAACTGCTAGTAGGAGTCGAATTATAAATATTGGTTATATCTGATTATTTTCCAAGCCTAAGGAATCGGGCATTAATGGCCACAATAATAGTACTTGCTGACATAAAAACCGCGCCTAAAGCCGGGCTTAAGAGAATTCCATAACCATATAAAACACCGGCAGCTAAGGGAATTGCAAAAGTATTGTAGCCGGTAGCCCAAATTAGGTTTTGAACCATCTTAGAATAAGTAGACCTTGCAAGCTTAATGATATTCACCACATCTTGAGGATTACTTCTGACCAAAATAATATCGGCTGTTTCAACAGCCACATCCGTGCCTGAGCCAATAGCTATGCCAACATCAGCTTGGGCTAGAGCCGGAGCATCATTTACACCATCGCCGGTCATGGCAACGGTTATATCGCGTGATTGGACTTCTTTTACCTTGTCTGCTTTTTCCCCGGGTAAAACTTCCGCGAAATAATCATCTAACCCCAATTCTTTGGAAACCCACTCAGCAACTTGTTTGTTGTCACCAGTTAGCATAATGCTTTTAATGCCCATGCTTTTTAGTTCTTTGATGGCTTTTTTAGATTCAGGCCTTACAATATCAGCCAGAGCAATAGCGCCAACTACTTTATTTTCGATTATTAAAGCAACCACAGTTTTTCCTTGGCTAGCAAGTTCTTCAATTTCATCAGCTGAAAAAGAAAAATTTTGTTTTTTGGCATAAGCCGGGCTTACAATTTTAACTTCTTTGTTTTCCACTACACTCTCGGCACCTTCACCCGGGATGTTTTTAAAGTTTTTTACTTTCCAAACTTCTTTTGCGGATAATGTTATTCCTTTAGCGATTGGATGTTCAGAATGGGTTTCAACTGAGGCAGCATATTTTAATATCTCATCTTTACTAAAGTTTTCATTAAAGGCCAAAATATCGGTAATGCCAAACTTACCTTGAGTAAGCGTACCTGTTTTGTCAAAAATAATCGCGTTGATATTGCGGGCATTCTCAAAAGCCACTCTATCTCTGATTAAAAGTCCGTTTCTTGCCGCAATAGTAGTTGAAATAGCTACTACTAAAGGTACAGCTAAGCCCAAAGCATGAGGGCAGGCGATAACCATGACAGTAACAGCTCTCTCTAAGGAAAAGGCAATATTTTGTCCTAAAATTAAACTCCAAATTATGAAAGTTAAAGCACCAACTGAAAGAGCAATGATTGTTAGCCAAAAAGCCACTTTATTAGAAATATCTTGGGTTTTGGATTTACTTTCTTGAGCTTGACGTACTAAATTTATTACTTGGGATAAAAATGAGTCTTTGCCCATTTTTTTGACCTCAACCTTTAAAGAGCCTTCGTTGTTAATGGAACCGCCAATAACTTTGTTTCCTGAAATTTTAAAGACTGGTTTTGACTCTCCTGTAAGCATGGCTTCGTTTATTGAAGACTTACCTTCAATGATAATGCCGTCAGTCGGGATCTTTTCTCCTGGTTTGATCAAAACCATATTTCCGACAATTAATTGGTCTAAAGGGATATCTGTAATATTTCCGTTAGGTTGGATTCTATGAGCTTCGGAAGGCATAAGCCTTGCTAATTCTTCTAAAGCTTTCGAGGCACCAAGAATGGATTTCATTTCTAGCCAATGGCCAAGTAGCATAATATCAATTAAGGTAGCCAGTTCCTAAAAGAAAGGCATGCCTGAAAGGCCAAAAACGGTAGCAGTGCTATAAATATAGGCGGTGGTAATGGCTACACCAATAAGGGTCATCATTCCAGGAAGTTTTTCTTTTAGTTCTCGATAAAGACCATGGAGGAATGGATAACCGCCGTAAAAGTAGATGATCGATGAAAAAACAAAAGCTATAAGATTTTGACTCGGGAAAATAATAAAATCTTTAACGCCTAAAAAATTCTGAATTTCTGGCGTTAAGATAAGAACAGGTAAAGTGATAATTAACGAAATCACAAAGCGTTTTTTGAAAGCTTCTACGGTATGTCCGGTATGTCTACCGTGCGAAGGAGCAGAAGAGTTGTTAATGTGTTGACCATGGTTTAAGTGTGCATGGGAGTTTGCTTCTTCTGCTGTTTTAGATTTATGGTCGAGTTTATGTTCTTGCTGGGCTGTTGTTTCATGTGTTTGATGATGTTGATGTTCTTCTTCTGACATTTTATTATTATCCATCATTTTTCCATTTGGCATCATGTGCTGGTTAGACTTTTGCGAGTGGTTATGGTTTTTACCATGTTCTTTGTGATTCATTTCGCTTTCCATTTTATAATTCAATTATAAAACAGGCCTAAAAAAGTTAAAGACAAATAAAATATAGACTTGTTTTATTCCCTAGGGTTATTTTAAAAGCTCTTTTTTGCGTTCCTCATATTCTTTTCGATCAATTTCGCCTTTTGCAAATCTTTCATTAAGAATTTGTATTGCTCTATCCTTGCTTTTTTCTTCTGGCCGTTGAAGCCAACCAGCGCGTCTTATTAACCAGTAAACAAAATAAATGAGGGCAATCCAAAAAAGAATACTAAGGATAGTTCCAATCCAGAAGGTTGTTGAACCAAATCCAAAACCAAAATTGTGAGGACAAAAAGGGCACATATTCTTATTATAGGGGATTCATTTACAAAGATAAGTTCAATACTTACAAATATTTAAGTATTAAGTGTTAATTTTTCCAGGTTTCGAATAAATCCTGAATTTCAGTCCTTCATTATTTGCTTATTATTTTTTAACTGCTCAAGCATTTTGACGACATTGTTTAAAGAGTGGCGCATTGTGGCTACCAGAAATTATTTTAAAAGAAATCTATAAAGAATTTTTTCATTATTGCTGATTTTTATTTTATGCTATAATTTAATAACTAAGTAATTAATGAGGCGAAATGAGAAAAACACTATTTTTTGCTATTAGTGTTTTTTTTTGTGTTCTTTTTCCTTCAAATATAACCAGTGTACGCGAAGGAGGTTAATAATCAGGCACCTCAAAGCGCTAATGAATTAAAAGCTAAACTTAATCCGGCAACAAATCCATATGGCGCAACAGGCTGGAATTATTGGTGGGATCAAGAAGTGCCTAATAATCCAACTTATCAAGCCTGGTTCTGGGAAAATATTGTTACCAGCGATAATGCTGTTTATTCAATGCTTTGGGATAAGGCAGTACCGGAATTATGGTCAAATCAGTACTATTATAATTATTTCTTTACAACGGCAGTACCAACAGGGATGGCAATCAGTTATTCTTTTTCCTTTAGTGCCAGCAGCAGCTTCAGATAAAAACGTAAAAATTTTTACAGATATAAGTACAGCTCAGTTACCCGATTGGACGCAACATTATAAAAATTATTTATGGAATAAAGCTATCCCGGAATTATGGGCAAATCAGCATTATTATCAATATTTTTTCAATACAGCTGTTCCTGAGCAGACGGCTCAAAGTTATTATTATAATAAGTTTTGGAATAACTTAGTCCCAGAATTTACAGCTAATAGTTTTTATTATAAAAAACTTTGGGATAAGGCAATTCAGGAGAACTGGATGGCTAATTCATCGAATCCTTATAGGACTGTTTTTTGGGAAACTATGGTACCGGCCGGATTTGGGCCGCAGTCAGCTTCTCCTAAAGATATATTTACTGAAAGCAAAGACAAGGTGAACAAACAATATACTTGGGCAAATCATTACGAGTATTATTTGTGGAATAAGGCAGTGCCTGAAGACTGGTCTGGAGAAGCTGGTCCTCCTATAGGTAATTCATACTTATATAAATGGACGTTTTGGACTTATATGATTCCATTAGGTGTTGCCGATAATTTTTACACAGACAGATTCTGGAGTAAGGCTGTAACTGAGGGCTGGGCAAATAATTATTACTATAATACTCTTATTACGGCAGGAAACGAGAGTTGGGCAGGTGGATATTATATTCCGAATTAGTCAATTATAAGATTAACAAATAAAGGCTCCTTAAGGAGCCTTTATTTGTTTTATTTTCTAATTAAGACATTGTTTAAGGTATTAATAACCTATACAATAAATTTATATTTATTGTAAAAAATATGAATGTAATTTTACCGACAGTAATAACCGCTGGACTGTTTGATAGTCTTAATCCATGTGCTATTTCAGTCGCATTATTATTTATTGCTTTATTATTTATTCTTAAAAAAGACCGCCCCTTTATATTAAAAATTGGTTTTTTTTATATTATTTCTGTTTATCTCATCTACTATCTTATTGGATTGGGGTTACTTAAGGCATTTAGCCTTTTTGGCGCCACACATTTTATAACCAAAATTGCCGCTATAGTTACAATTATTTTCGGATTATTGAATATTAAAGAATATTATTTTCCCCATGCTCCCATAAAACTTAGAATGACTCATGATGCCAGGTTTAAAATATCTGAATGGGCGTATAAAGCATCTATTCCAGCAACGGTTGTGATGGGTATTCTGGTTGGTATATTTGAATTCCCGTGTTCGGGGTCTGTGTATTTTGCAATAGTTAGTCTTCTTGCCTCAAAAGTTACTTATCTTACAGGGGCATTATATCTTCTTTTATATAATATTATGTTTGTACTGCCTTTGGTTCTAATCTTTGTGTTTGCAACAAATCGAGTTGTAACTGAAAAAATGATTAATTGGCAGGAAAGACAGGGTAGAAAAATGCATCTTATCCTTGCAGGTTTAATGATTAGCCTAGGTACAATCATGCTGTTATTATATTTTTAATTTTAAGTACTCATTTTTTATTTTAGGTTCTTTTATGGATCTTTTTTATAGTTAGCATCAATTTTTCTGTAAAATAATTGATACTTTGATACTTACTGCTAATTACATAAAAGCGTTACTAGTTTATAATTATTTATACATTTTAAAAAGGTTAAAATGCGATCTCAGCAGGATATTACAATAAGTGACGGAAGATCATTCTTAATTTCTTCTTATGGGGGCAATATCAGCGCCGGTACTCATCAAGGTTATTATGATTTTGATACGCGCTTTATTAGCAGCCTTCAGCTTAGAGTCGGCGGTAAAAAGATAATTGCATTAACTTCAAAACAAATTGATAATTATTCAGCCATTCATTTTCTTACTAACTCATCTATTAATAATATAAAGGAAGCATCTCTTGGTATATATCGTGCCAGATTCGTTGGTAATGGTTTTCATGAAGATATAAAGATAACTAATTTTACAAATCAAGATGTATCATTTCCAGTTACAATTAAGTTTGAGACTGATTTTGCCGATATTTTTTCCGTAAGAAGTATGGATCCTAAAAAAAGAGGGAAAACAGTTTGTGCTGTAGATAAAAAAAATAACTTCATCCTCTATGACTATTCTTACTTAGAAAACAGAACAGGTATTAAAATAAGTACTAATAAGAAACCTGAGATTTTAGATAAAGATAAATTTACTTTCAGGGTTAATCTTAAGCCTCACGAAGAATGGTCTGCCTGCCTTACTTGCAGGCTTGTTCATAACAATCATGAGCTGGCTCTTAAGTATGATTGCGGCTCTTTTGGTCTAAGAACAGAGAAATCATCAAAAGCTTTTAAGGAATGGCACCAAAGTCTCGCTGAAATAAAGACTGATAATGGGTTTATCAATAAGTTAATAAATCAATCAATAAGTGATCTTTCAGCTCTCCATCTTGATGTATGGGATGGTATTATTCCAGGCGCTGGAATCCCTTGGTACTTGGCAATATTCGGAAGAGATAGTATCATAGCTTCTTTGCAAACCTTGATATTAAGTCCTTTATATGCTAAATCGGTTTTAAAATACTTATCCTTGTTTCAAGGAAGGGAGGTTGAAGAAATAAAGGACGAAGAGCCTGGTAAAATAATCCATGAGGTTAGATCAGAAGAAACAGCCGCTTTTTTAAAAGAGCCATTTGCCAGTTATTACGGAACTATTGATGCAACGCTTCTTTATTTAATATTAGCCTCTCAATATTTCCATTTCACTAACGACCGCAACTTTTTATTGGAAATTAAAGAAAATATTTATAAAGTCATCGCTTGGTTGTATGAGTACGGGGATATTGATAGCGATACGTTTATTGAGTACAAAAGCAACCAGCATGGTTTGCGAAATAAGGGATGGAAAGATTCCTATAATGCAATTAATTTTAAAAATGGTAAATTGGCAAAAGCACCTGTTGCTTTAGTTGAAGTACAGGGTTATTTATATAGGGCATTAAAGGAGATTGCGCCAATAGTAAAAGAAATATATAAGGATTTGAAATTAAGTTTAGAATTAGAAAAAAAGGCTCAGGATCTAAAAATTAAATTTAATGAAGTATTTTGGCTCAAAAATCTTCAATATTATGCAATGGCTTTAGATAAAGATAAAAATCTTGTTGATTCTTTAACTTCTAATGTTGGTCATACTCTTTGGTCTGGTATAGCCTACGATAATTATGCGGACATCATAGTAAAAAAACTTATGGATAATTCCATGTATAGCGGTTGGGGCATTAGAACTCTTTCAAGTGATTCTAGTCTTTATAATCCCATAAGTTATCACAATGGCAGTATTTGGCCATTTGATAACTCTTTAATTATAAATGGTTTTGTAAAATACGGATTTTACAATGAAGCTATGAAAGTCTCCGAGGACTTAATAGAGGCATCAAAATATTTTCTTTTGAACCGCTTGCCTGAACTATTTGTTGGTTTAAGTAAAAAAGATTACCCTTTCCCGATTGAATATCCTGTTAGCAATACTCCTCAAGCTTGGTCGTCTGGCGCCCTATTTTTAATTATTCAGAGCCTGATAGACCTTGAAGTAAATGCCATAGAAAAGAAAGTATATTTATTCAAGAGGCTACCAACGTGGATTAATAATTTAGAAATTGAAAATCTGCACATTGGTAATGGCATTTTGAATTTTACTCTTTTAAGAGTCGGAGAGGGTTATGATTTTAAAGTTAATAAAAATACTAGCGGTTATAAGGTGAAAGTTTTAGAAAATACATAATATTTTTTAAATAAACTACAAAGACTTACAAAATTTTTTAATTTAATATTTATTTAAGGGGGAATTTATGTCACGTGGAGGTTTTACTTTAGGTAAGATTTTAGGTATTGAGATTACGGTTGATTATTCTTGGTTTATAATCTTTTTTATCGTTACATGGTCTTTGTCTTTTGGCTATTTTCCGTCTGTGTACAGTGAATTTAGCAATAATACAAATATTATTCTAGGTATTTTTACATCTGTTTTATTTTTTGCCTCCGCATTAATCCATGAATTAAGCCATTCCGTTATTGCAAAAAGAAACGGTTTAGATGTTAAGAAAATTTCTTTTTTTATTTTTGGAGGTGTCGCACATATTTCCGAAGAACCAAAGACAGCAGGTATTGAGTTTAAGATGGCTATCGCTGGTCCCCTCTCTAGTCTAATTTTAGCAGTTACATTCTATTTGCTTTATTATTTTTTTATAACATATACTGCTATTCTAGAACTTATGCCTATATTTCAAACATTGGCTTTTCTGAATTTTACTTTAGCAATTTTTAATCTATTGCCTGGCTTTCCTTTAGACGGAGGAAGAGTTTTAAGATCCGTTATTTGGGCTATTAATCATTCATTGAAAAAGGCAACTTATTATGCTTCTATCGGAGGTAAATTTATAGCTTCTTTACTTATTGTGGGCGGAATATTGGAAACGTTTATAATCCGTAGCCTCGGTGGTATTTGGCTTGTGTTAGTTGGATTTTTTTCTATCAGGCTGCCGGCATAAGCTATAGGCAAATGATTTTTAGAGAGTTGCTTTCAAAAATAAAAGTAAGGGACTTAATGAATCATGAAGAAGATTTTATACCTTTGCATTTAAAGATATCTGATTTGTTTTTAAGGTTTTTGCAGCATCACAAAAGTAATTTCTTGGTTATTGATAACGGTAATAATATTATAGGCAGTATAAACTCAAATCAGCTAAGCGGAATAAATGAGGAGCGCATTAAGGATTTAGAAGTGAAAGATGTTATGACCAAGATAGATCTTATAAAATCCTCAGTAGATCCGCAAGACTCGATGACTAAAGTATTTGATATCATGAATGAAAATAGCCTGTCAAAGTTGCCAGTATTAAAAGAACGGAGATTTATGGGAACAATAAGTATTAATGATATTGATGAATATCTCAAAATGAAATTAAAAATACCTAATAATACTTAAGATAAATATTCAAAAAGAAAAAATTAAGTCTTATAAATCGATGTCGCTGGATAATCCCGGCGATTTTTAATTTCAGCTCGGTTTTTTATTTGTAAATCATCAAGTAGATAATATTTACTCTATAGAGCTAATCTTAAGAATACTTGACAACGTTTTGGAGGTCTGTATAATGCTTTTCTATAATTTCAAATAAAACAAAAAACATAAATTTTAAAAACAAAAACAAAACCAAAGGGCGAAAACAAAAGTCTTGATAATCAAAAATTCTACATCGATTTAACCCGGAGGTTTTTATAGAAACGCACCAGTTAGGGCCAAAAGTTAATTCTTTTGGCAAAAAAGTAAGAAATTTAAAAAACAGAATATCTTCAAAAATAAAGGCAGTTATATTAGTTTTTAGCATTTTGTCTTTTGCATCAAATGCATATATTCTACCGAATATTACTGCATTTGCATCTGGTTCTTTAGAGCCAGTCAAAGTCATAAGTTTAACTACAGAAAACGATCAAGCCAAATTTACTACCACCAAAAATACTTTAAAAGAGGCATTGGAATCTCAGGGTATTTCTTTTGAAAAGAATGATTTAGTAGATCCTGGCCTAGATACTAATCTTAATGAAGGTACAACCGAGGTTTTTATCTATAAAGCAAGACCAGTGACTATTATTGATGGCGATAAAATAATAATTGGCAGAAGTGCTTACTTATCGGTTTTTGAAATTTTAAAAGATCTATCTATTAATTTATACGCTAATGATGAGGTTTCAATCGCTGATCCTTTGGATGATGTTGTGCCTGGGTTAAAAATATATATAAATAGAGCTAATACGATAAATATTCAAGTAGACGGTAAATTAAGAGAGATTCATACAAGACTTAAAAAAGTTTCGGATTTAATTTATTCGGAAAATATTGCCTTAGGAGAGTTTGATAGAGTTGAGCCGGCTCTTAATACGCCGCTTACAGAAGGTTTAGAGATAAATATTATAAGAATTTCAAAAGATGAATCTTCGGAAACTTACGAAATTCCTTTTGCTATACAGTATAAAGATGACGCTAATTTTTTAGAGGGCGAATCAAAGATAGAGAGAAGAGGCGAGGTTGGTAAAAAGAAAATCACTTTTAAGAAAGTAATTGAAAACGGAACTGAAAAAAGCAAAGAAATACTTTCAACAGAAATTATAAAGGAACCTGTATCACAAATTGTCATTAAGGGCAGAAAACCGAAATTCACTTATGCCGATGGCGCATTTGGTGAATGGATAAATGATGCCGCATTAAAATACGGAGTTGATGCGGGTAAAATGCAAAGAATGATGACTTGTGAAAGTGGAGGCAATCCAAATTCTGTTGGAGGCGGTGGAAGATTCTATGGTTTATTTCAATACCTTCCCTCTACTTGGGCAGGCGCATCTGCCGGCGCAGGTTATGCCGGTGCAAGTATTTATGATGCAAAAGCTCAGATTTATACAACAGCTTGGAAAATTTCTATACAAGGATATGGCGCTTGGCCGGTTTGC
This sequence comes from bacterium CG_4_10_14_0_2_um_filter_33_32, assembly GCA_002792735.1. Lineage (NCBI taxonomy): Bacteria > bacterium CG_4_10_14_0_2_um_filter_33_32. Next base: position 42,110 of record PFOW01000055.1, on the reverse strand, counting down.
GGTAGAAAATAGAAGCAGGTAACAGTTAACAAAACATGACAGCTCTTTCTAGTTTTCCTGTTTACTGCTTACTGCTAACTGTTTACTATGGAGTTGTGGATCTTACTAATATTCCAACAATAAAAAATCTGCTTTCGAATAATAAGCTTTGGTTAAGCAAGAAGCTTGGTCAGCATTTTTTAGTATCAAGGCATGTACTTAATGAAATCATCAATGCTTCAAATATAAGTAAGGACGATAAGGTTTTAGAAATCGGGTCTGGTATAGGCATTTTGACTATAGAGCTTTTGAAGAAAGCCGATAAGGTTATTGCTGTTGAAAAAGATGCTGCTCTATTAAACATTCTTAAAAAGACAACAAAGGATTTTGATAATCTGATTATCCAAAATAAAGATATTCTAAGTTTTGATATAGACAAAGAGATACAGGGTCATTATCAAGTTGTTTCTAATATTCCTTACTATATTACTTCCCCTGTAATTAGAAAATTCTTAGAAGTCAAGAACCGTCCTTCTAGCTTAATTATAATGGTGCAAAAGGAAGTGGCAGAAAGAATTATTGCCAAACCCCCGAATATGAACATTTTAGCTGTTTCTGTTCAATTTTTTGCAAAACCAGAAATTATATCTTTTGTGCCAAAAGATTCATTTTGGCCAAAACCAAAAGTAGATTCAGCCATTATCAAGATAACAGTAAACCCTTCGACTTTACTTAGGGTAGGCAGTAAACAGACCCCAGAAAAAAGAATAGCTGAAAAATTATTTTTCAGACTTATAAAAATAGGATTTTCCAGCCCGAGAAAAAAATTGGTTAATAACTTAGCTGCTGGCTTTTTGCTGAATAAAGAAGAAACAGCAAAATTAATCATTAAATCAGGGGTTGATTCGAATAAAAGACCACAGGATCTCTTCTTAGAAGATTGGAAAAGAATGTATAATGTTTTTAGGGATAATAAATTATTAAAATAGGAGAAAATTATGGTTAGCAAAAATAAAAAAGAAGAATTTATACTAGATGGTTCCGAGGTATTAAAGAAAGTTAAGCAGCTTGTTAAAGAAGGAAATGTCAGAAGAATAATTATAAAGAATGAAAAGGATCAAACATTAATGGAAGTTCCTTTAACGTGGGCTGCAGTGGGAGCGGTTTTAGCTCCGCCGTTAGCAGCTATTGGCGCAGCAACAGCCTTGCTTACGAAATGTAAGATAGTTGTTGAAAAGAGAAAATAATTAAGTAATAAATAAGTTTTATATTATGGGTAATGTATACATAGTTGCAACGCCAATTGGCAATTTGGAAGATATAACCTTAAGAGCAATCAGAATTCTTAAGGAAGTTGATTTAATTGCTTGTGAAGATACTAGGAAGACTAGAATATTAACTGATTATTATAAGATTAAAACACCCTTAACCTCTTACCATCAGCATACAAAAAGAGAAAAGATTGAAGCGTTAATTAGAGAAATTGAGAACGGCAAGAATGTAGCTATTGTAACTGATGCAGGCACCCCAGGAGTTGCAGATCCCGGCGGGGTGTTTATTGAAGAAGCAGTAAAAAATAATATAAATATAATACCTATTCCTGGACCGTCTTCTTTAACTGCTGCGATATCTATATCAGGCTTTAAAACGGATGAATCTGCCTTTTACGGATTTTTACCAACCAAGAAGGGCAGACAAACAAAGCTTAAGCAAATGAGTCAAGAAAATAGAGCTATTATTTTATTTGAATCCCCTTTTCGAATTAAAAAGCTCCTTAGAGAAATATTAGAATTTTTAGGGGATAGAGAAGTTGTAGTGACTCGAGAATTAACTAAGAAATTTGAAGACATATATAGAGGCAAGGTATCAGAGATAATAGATGCAATTAAAGAAAAGGGCGAATTTACGGTTATCATCAAGAGTAATTATTAGATTTTCATGTATAATAATTCTATGAAAAGGTTTTATATTACGAATGCTATTCCTTATGTTAATGCCAGACCGCATATTGGTTTTGCGTTAGAAATTTGCCAAAGTGACGCTATTGCAAGATATCATCGTCTTAGTGGTGATGATACTTATTTTTTAATGGGTGCTGATGAGAATAGTTTAAAAAATGTTTTAGGTGCTAAGAAAGCAGGCATGGATATTCAGGATTTCGTCGCTTTCAATACCGATGCTTTTATTGATTTAAATAAAGATTTGAATATATCAAATGATGATTTTATAAAAACTTCAAGCCCCGAACATTTTAAAGGAGCAGAAAAATTATGGAAAGCTTGCGAAAAGGATATCTACAAGAAATCATATAAAGGTCTTTATTGTGTAGGGTGCGAAGAATTTAAAAAAGAAAGTGATTTGGTGGATGGTTGTTGTTCAGAGCATTCTAATTCTAAACTTGAAACTATTGAAGAAGAAAATTATTTTTTCAAACTATCAAATCACCAGAAACAGTTAGAAGAAATGGTTGCAAACGATGTCATAGAAATAATTCCAAAATCACGAAAGAACGAAGCTTTAAGTTTTATAAAATCCGGATTGCAGGATTTTAGCATTTCAAGAACTAAAGAAAGAGCAAAAGGATGGGGCGTGCCAGTTCCAGGAGATTCAAGCCAGGTTATGTATGTTTGGTTTGATGCTTTAGCTAATTACATAACAGCCTTAGGTTATGGAGAGAACGGAGAACTCTTTAAAAAATATTGGCTAGATAATAAAAATATTCTGCATGTTATTGGTAAAGGCATTCTTAAATTCCATGCGGTTTATTGGCCAGCCATGCTTTTATCTGCAAAACTACCTCTTCCAAAACAAATTTTTGTTCACGGTTATGTCACTGTTGCCGGCCAGAAAATTTCCAAATCTTTAGGCAATGTTATTGATCCTTTTGAGATTATTAAAAGATATGGTCAAGATGCAACTCGTTACTATCTTTTAAAAGAAATACCTTCTACGGGGGACGGCGATTTTACTTTCGAACATTTTAAAGAAGTATACAATGCAGATCTAGCTGGCGGATTAGGTAATTTGGTCTCACGAGTTTTAGCAATGGTAGAAAAATATTTTGATGGAATTATACCGGAGCTGAAAAAAGATCCGGAAACCCATCCTTTAAGAATAGATAAAAATATATATACATGGAAAGATGCTTATCAAGATATAAATAGCTCCTTCAAAAAATTTAAATTAAACGAAGCTTTGCTGGCTGTTAATAAATTTGTAAAGACAGCAGATAAATATATAGACGATACCAAGCCATGGGTTGTTGCTAAGGAAGGGAAGACTGAAGAATTAGCATGGATATTGTATGGCTTGCTTGATAGTATCCACCAATTAGCTTGGCAGATTTATCCGTTTATGCCAGAAACTTCTTTAAAGATTGCTAAAGCTTTAAGTATTGAGAGGTTGTTAAAAAGTCATCCTTTAGACAAAGATTCTTTTACTAATATTAAATATGGTAATAAAATTAAAAACAAGGAATCGCTTTTCCCAAGAATTGAAGAAAAATAAGAGATAGTATATGAAAGTTAGTTTAGACTTTTTGCACAAGCATCAATTTTTTAGAATGAAGCACACTGAGCTTAATGAAATATTTTGGTCAATGTGTCTTAGGTCTTTTTTTCTTTCTCTAACAGTCATTTTTATACCGATATATCTTTACAAGCTAGGCTACTCAGCTAATAATATAATGTTTTTTTACCTCATTCTTTATATTTCTGAGTCTTTATTTGAATATATCGCGCTTAATCTGTTAGTTAAGTTTGGTCCCAAACATAATATACTTTTCAGTTTGCCAGTCTTGGTTTTATATTTTATATTGCTTCTATCACTACCATTATATCAATGGTCGTTATGGATTATTGCGGTCGTTGGGGCTTCTTCAATGTCATTATTTTGGCAAGGCTACCACTTTGATTTTTCTAAAGCAAAGCACTCCCACGAGGTTGCTGAGGAAATTAGCAAGTTATACATTTTTGCTTCTTTACTTGGAGCGGCAGCGCCGTTTATCGGTGGTTTAGTAGCTTCATATTTAGGTATGAATATCTTATATATTATAACCGTGATGGGACTTATAGTATCCGCTATGCCGCTTTTTGAAACAGGTGAGCCTTACGTAAGAGGCAACATCGATTTTAGCCGTATTAATTTTAAAAAACTTACAAGGCAATTGATTTCTTACGGAGGTTATGGTGTAGAAAATGTAGCAAGTATTGTTATATGGCCTTTTTTTATCTTTCTTATTTTAGAAAGTTATAAAAATGTTGGGTTTGTAACTTCTCTTTCTTTAATTGTCGCAGTAGTTGCCTTATATTATGTTGGTAAAAAAGCGGATCATGAGGAAAAAATAAGATACATAAAAAGCGGTAGTATAATGGCTGGAATTACTCACACAGCAAAAGCTTTAGCAAGTTCCGGTTTTCACATAGTGTTTTTGAATATTATTACAAGTGTTGCTCATTCTATGTTTGTATCGACCTGGATTGCTGAATATTATCTGCATGCCGACGAGGATGGCCTGACCGAGTACATTTTTATTATGGAACTAAGCACTGATATAGCTCGAGTTTTATTTTTTGCTATTTTATATTTCTTAAGTTTCTTTTTAGAGCTTAAACAATTGTTAGCAGTTGGGTTGGTTATTTGCGGTTTGTCTATATTTTTTATTGCCTTAATGCCTCCTGCGTCGATAGAAATTATCGGTAAAAGCAAAAGTGCTTGACAGCAGTAGAAAATGAAAATTACTGTGGATAAAGTGGATAACAAAAATCTGTCTTTTTTTACTAAATAATTTATATTAAGAATATGAACGATGAAGATCTAAAAAAAAATAGAAAAAAACTGGATAGGCAAGCTGAAGATATTCATAGAAGCACTAAAACATCAATAAAGAGATTAGAGCCCCTTCACTTTAAATATCGAGAAAAATATAAATGGTATTATTATTGGCATATGTTGCCAGTTGCTTCTATCATGCATTGGATAATTTTGATAGGTTTATTGTTTTTTCTATCCTATTCTTCATTTTTGATTTACAAAGCTTCAAAAGATATTGATAGAATCCTAAAAAATGAATTAACAATAATAGGTAATGATGTAGAAGGTAACACAAAATCTAATCTAGACAGTATATCTAATATAAAAATTTCTAATAAAGGTAGTTTGGAAATAGAAGATAAAGAAAGGCCGATTGGATTGATTGGTAAAAAGGCGTTCTTAGGAGGTTTGGTATCCTGGAAAAATGTTGAATGGCGGGCTAAAGTTCCAAAGGGAGCATCGATTGTATATAGAATTAAAGTTTCTAATGATGATAATCCAAAATCATGGGAGGAAATACCTTGGTCTGAATATTATCCCATAAGATGCGATCAGGTAGATAATTCAGGGATTCCCAAAATAAAAAGTAAATATATGATGGTAGAAATTATTTTTCAAAGTAATGACAAAAACGAAAGCCCTGTATTAAGCGATATGCGCTTTGGCTACACTCCTTTTAATGAAAATGAAATTCTCGCCTTTATAAGAGACAAGTCGCTGTCTATTTTATATAGAATATTCGAATATCTAGAGAAACGGAATCAATCCGAGTATAGTTATTAAATATGAAATTTATCGACACACATGCGCATCTTAATTTTGAGGCATTCAAGAAAGATTATTCGGATGTAATAGAAAAGAGCTTTCAAAACGAGATCGAAGCAATAATTAATATTGGTTCTAGATTTGATAATTCTAAAGAAGCTTTAAATATTGCAGAAAAATTTAAGGGGGTTTATGCGGCAATTGGTTTTCATCCGGATCATTTAACTGAGATAGAAAACATTCAAGAAGAAGTCAAAAAATTTGAAACCTTAGCCGATAATCCAAAGGTAGCAGCTATTGGAGAAATAGGCTTGGACAATTATTATTTTAGAACCGGAATAAATCCTGATACTAAAGAAAACAGAAATAAGGCTCAAGAAATTTTTAAGTCATTTTTGAGTTTTGCTTGTAGCGTTGATTTACCTGTAATAATTCATTCTCGTGAAGCAGACAAAGAGACTGCTGCAATATTAACGGAATACAGTAAAAAATTATCTAAAAAAGGGGTAGTTCACTGTTTTACCGGAAGCTTAAAATTTGCCCAAAAAGTAATTGAGTTAGGATTTTATATAGGGTTTACAGGCATTATTACTTATTCTAAAACTGATGATCTACAAAAAGTAGTAAAAAAAATTCCGTTGGATAAAATTCTGATTGAAACAGATGCACCGTTTTTAGCGCCTCAGGCATGTCGGGGGCAAAGAAATGAGCCGATTTATGTAAAAGAGATAGCAAAAGAAATAGCCAGTATCAAAAATATTTCTTTTGAGGAAGTAGCTAACATAACCACCAAAAACGCTAAAAAACTTTTCAATATATAATTCCACCCCAGGGGTGGTGAACGTGTTCACCCCTGGGGTGTACACGGTATAACGTTTATTCTATTGCTAAGTGTTTTATTTCTTCTAGTTCTCTTTGGTAATCAGCTTGGTCAAAGACAAATTTTCTGTATTTACTCTGCGTCTTGAAGTATCCTAGAATTGTTGCAGAGGCTACGAACTCATATTTTTTATCATTTAAATAATTGCCGAAAGAAGACCATTTGTAATTTTCTAAGTTTTCAATATCTATTATGTAAGAGGATACAGGGTTTAAGTGTATATATCTTGAGACATGGATAAGTTGTTCGTCTGTTTCTATATCTATTGATTTAAAAGCAGATTGGAAAAGAGGTCCTGTTCTTTTATTTTTTATATTAAAATACTTGGCATAGCTATTTTGAAGGTTTCCTAAAAAAATCTGTATACCTTTGTCTTGGAGTTGTTTTAATAAGAGATGAAAGTGATTAGGCATTAGGCTAAAAGCTAAAATATCTATAATAGGTTCGTGTTTCTTTTTTAAATTATCCAAAAATTCGTTTTTTTCTTGTTTATGTAGACGATTATATAGTGAAAATTTTATTTGGGGATTATATCTACATAGATTGACTATATCTAAGAATCTTTGATGGTCATTATTATTCAAAAATATAGGTGCGCTATTTACGCCTTTATTTAGAACATGATAAATCCCGTTATTTATAAAGATGGTTTTTCTACGCGGCATATTCTTAGAATAGTGCAAGTAGCGTGTTTCGTCAATCCCACCCCAGGGGTGGTAAACGTGTCCACCCCTGGGGTGGGATTGAGTGGGGGTGGGTTTATTGGATTATTATTATTGCTTGTAAAGCAATAATCGTGGTATAATAATAAAGATAAAATAGGGCGGCAGGTGGTAACTAAAAATAATCAAAATCAGGGTTTAAATAACCAAGACAAGGCTTTTTCTATTAACAAAAAAGTGCTGATAATTTATACGGTTGCCATTGTTTTCTTGGGCATTACTTCCGGATTATTAGCCGGTTATAGTTTCGGTTTGCAAAAAGGCCAAGGTGACGTAAAAAAAATATTTGATATCTCGGATACTCTTTTAACGGCCAATGAAGCTTATAAAGTAGCCATGGTAAAGGCAAAGGCTTGGCAGGATGATGCCGGCTTAGCTTCAATTAGGCTTATTGCCCCAAGTGTTGATAATGACGGTAAATCCTCAAGCTGGGAAATGGCTTTTTATTCAGTAAAATCAAAAAGCGGATATAAGGTTTTGATTAAAGACGGCAATATTGCAAGTTCGCAAGGTATCGCTCTAGCGGTTACTGACACTTTAAAGGGAGCATGGCTAGATTCTCCCATAGTTTTAGAAAGAGTTTTAAATTCTTCAGGGGATGAATCACCTGATATAAAAGATCTGAATCTTAGTTATTTCAAAAACGAACATAAATGGATTTGGTCTGTAAATTATAAAAAAGGAAATATAACCGTAATAGCGGAGAAATAAGATGGAAGATATTAAAATTAGAAGAAGTAAAAAAATAGACTTAGTACAAAAAGATTCTGGTATGGTAAAAACGGACTATATACAGATTATTACTTCAAAATTTAATATATTTTCAATTTTTGCATTAATTATTGTTTTGATTATTTCTTGTACTATTGGTTTTTATTCGGGTTTTAGATCAGGGAAAAACTCGGTTGAAAACCGTCTCACAAAAATAACCCCAGACTCAACAGCCAAGGAAGCATATGATTTATCCTTTACAAAGGCACGTGTCTGGTCTGCCGATGCAGAACTCCAAAGAATTACATCTAAGGTAAGTGAAGTGAATAAGGAAGGGAAAGCAACCGGCTGGGGCTTAACGTTTTATTCTAAGAATAAAGACAAATCATATGAAATTTATGTAAAAGACGGCGAAATAAGATCAGCTGAAGAAGATAAGCCAATAATAAAAGATATGTTAAAAGGTGAGTGGAAAAACAGTGCGGAAGTATACAAAAGCGTGGAGTCTGTAGTTGGCGAGAAAAAAGATTTTAAAATTGAATCAATGGATTTAAGTTTTGATTCCAACGCAAAAAAATGGCTCTGGACAATTTCCTATAATAAAGGCGGTATGACCGTCAATGCAGAAAAATGATTAATAACAAGTCACGAGTTATTCAACGAAAATATGACAATAATCAATAGTTGGTAACTAAATTATGGTTTTGTTTATAAAGAAAAATAAAAAGCATTTTTTAAGATATTTTACCAAAATATCGATTTTATTAATTATTTTTGGATTTTTAGGTTCTTTTTTTGTACCATTTTTGTTTAGACAATCAGTAACACCTGTTCGTGCAGCAGTTCAAAATTATACGGTTAACTTTGCTACTAGCATCGAAGGTTTTACTTATGTTGATGAATCATGTACGGGTACTTGTACACAAGGCTATTTAGGAACAGACGGTAATCCTTCTGGTTCTCTTTTTGCTAAAGTTACTGCTAGGAATAAAAAGAATTTAGGTTATTTTAAAAAGACTCTTACATGGGAAGATATGGGAGTACCCGCAGGTGCTACTGTAAATAATGTTAATGGAAGCTTTGATGTTAAGCTTTTTCAAGAAACACATGCATCAACTCAATCAGTAGGCCTGAAAATTTATGATGGTGTCGATACAACAGGTGTGTTTGATGGCTTAGTTGACTTAGAAACAGAATTTGATCCGACTTCAAGTTCTTGGGTTACTAGAGATGTTGATGGAGCAAAAACAGTAAGTTCTGCTTATCAGGCTTCTAATATAAACGTAACTATAAGGATGCGCTCTGATGTTAATTCTGGGAATAACAATTCTGCATCAACCGAAGTAAGAATGGATACCCTTGTTTTTGCTATTGATTATACTTTGGCAGTTGCTAATCCAGATGCAACATCTTTTACAAATAATACTGATGGGACAATAACCGACGGAGGTCGTTCCTTACAGCAAATAACAATTACAGGAACTGGTTTTGGTGCTGATCCTGGGGCAGGAAATCGATCAACGGTTACTGATAATATAAAAATCGGAGGTTCTGGTGGGTATCAAATACCGGATGCAGATATAAGTTCTTGGAGTGATACACAAATTGTTTTTACTATACCGGCTGCTTGTATGTCTTATGGTGGTGTAACTAATAATGGTCTTTTAGTAACGGCTGGAGGTGTAGCAGATACCTCGCTTCTGACTTTTTATGTTTATCCAAATATAACAGGGGTTGGTGCTGGTAAAACAGTGGGGGATGTTACAGCCACAATCACAGGAGATCATTTAGGCACAACAAGGACTATGACAATTAATGGAGTATCAGCAACAATTGGAGGAGGCAGCACTGAAACTTCAGTTACCTTTACAGTGCCGGATACAATTTCTGGAACAGTTATCGTCTCAATAACAGCTCCCATAACCAAAACTTCCAATAATAACCAAAACTTCCAAATTTTGCCAAAAGTTACGGCAATTTCAACTACAAGCGGAGATTCAGGGTCAACATATTCAGGTATTTCATTAACCGGATCAGGTTTCCAATCTGTTTCTTCTGTAACCTTAACTTTAGGCACTCAAACAGTTACGGGATCTAGTTTTTCTTTATCTAATAAAAATAGCATTACTGGCGGTTCATTTAATTTAAATAATGCAACGCCTGGTCCAACAGCTGCTTACGGGGGAGTCTGGAATGTTAATTTAACAATTACAGACGCTATATTTGGAGCAACAGCAATTACTTATGCAAGTTCATTTACTGTGCGGCCTAAAATCATTGCGCCAACACCAACAGAGGCTCTTCAGGGAGCAACTATAACAATTTCCGGATATGGTTTTGGAACAGCAGGAACCCTTTACATTAATAATAACGGAACTGCAATTACTGAATCTACCCCTGGTGTTACTTGGACAAACACTTCAATCTCTGGAGTATCGGTTCCTTCTGATGCCACTATAAATACCGGCGGGATGTCTATTACGGTTGGGGCAGTTCAAAATTCGCCGGTTTATGGTTTTACTGTTTTGCCGCAGATCACTTCTCTGTCAGTAACAGAAGCAAGAGTGGGTGATACTATTACAATTAACGGTAATCATTTAGGTGTATCTGCCGGAACAATCTCCATAAACGGCGCGTCAGCCACTGGAACATGGGGCGATACTTCAATAACAGGAGTTGCAATACCTCTTACTGGAACAATAGATGGGTCAGTAACTATAACCACTAATGCGACTTATGGCACTAAAACATCAAACGGTATCACGTTTAAGATATTGCCAAGGATTACTTCAACTAATCCGGTAACAGGCACAGGTGCTAGAATTGGAGATGTTGTTGTTATAAACGGCGATCACTTTGGTCCTGCCGGGGCAATAACACTAGATGGACAGAATTCATCTACGGGGGTTACTTATGCTGATACTTCGATCTCAAACTTTACTATTCCGGCTACCATAAGTTCTGGACAGTCTTTAAATTTTGTTGTAACAAGGTCTTCTGATTCCAAAACTTCAAACAGTTATGCTTTTAAGATTTTGCCAAGAGTTACCACTTCACTATCGCCTACAGAAGGCAGGGTGGGTGATTTGCTTACTATTCAGGGAGATCATTTTGGGGGAGTCCAAGGAACAGGAAGCGTTATGCTCGGCTCAACTTCAGCACCAGTAACCTTATGGGGAGATACTTCAATAACAGTTACAGTACCGAATGATGCTGCTACAACAGTTGCTGTTCAAGTAACTAGAAATGGTGGTGATACCTCAAATAACAATATAACATTTACTATTTTGCCCCAAATCACTTCTATTACTCAGACTGAAGGAAGGGTGGGTGATACTATTACAGTTAACGGAAATCACTTTGGCGCAGTGCGGGGCGCAGGTACGGTTACTTTTGGTTCTATAATTGCTCCATCCGGCGATTATGTATCTTGGAATGCCGGAACTATTCAAGTTAAAATTCAAAATGATTCTTCTTACAATCTAGCTATTAAAGTAACCAGGGATGATACAAAGATATCTAATACAGATAAAACGATACTTATACTTCCCCAGATAACGTCTATTGTTCCAACTGATGTTCTAGTTGGTGATACTGTAACTATTGCAGGTAATCACTTTGGCGCAGCTAAAGGAACTAATGGAAAAGTAACTATGGGGACAACTGATGTTGCAGGAGGCGATTATGTATCTTGGGGAGATAATTCTCTTCAGGTAAAAGTTCCCAATGATTCAGGCGGAACAATAGCTGTTGTAACAACAAGAGATGGAGACTTAAAAACTTCTAATAATGATAAAACCGTAAGTATTATGCCTCAAGTTACCGGCATATCCGTAACAGAAGCTAGAGTTGGTGATACTATAACTATTTCTGGAAATCATTTTGGCGCAGTTCGTGGTGCAGGTTATGTAACTTTTGGTTCAACTAATGCGCCTGCAGGAGATCATGTTTCTTGGGGCGATTCTTCTATACAAGTAAAAGTTCAAAATGACTCTGGTTATACGGTAGCAGTGAAAGTAACCAGAGATGATACTAAATCATCCAACACTGACAAGAGTATTCTCCTTTTGCCTCGAATTGCCAGTGTTACTGCTGAGGCTCGCGTAGGAGGTACTATTACTTTAACCGGAGACCACTTTGGCACTCAGGGTGCTTCAAGCCAGGTAACGGTAGGCTCTACTGTTGCAGGTATAGGTACTTGGAATGAAGGGTCTATAACTGCTACTGTTCCTAATGATCCTAGTTATACCGTAGCTGTTGTTGCAAGACGGCATAGTGATTTAAAAGATTCTAATAATGATAAGACAATGTTAATTTTACCAAGAGTCACTTCTGTTACTTCTGAATCTCGTGTAGGCGGTTCTGTAACAGTATCCGGAGATCATTTTGGCAATCAGGGTGCTAGTAGTAAAATAACTTTCGGTTCTACAGACGGCACTATTGGTACATGGTCAGAAACTTCTATTACTGCCACTGTTCCCAATGATTCAGGAACAACTGTAGCAGTTGTTGCAACAAGACATAGTGATTTAAAAACAAGTAATAATGATGTGACGTTACTTATTCTTCCTCAACTTTCCAGTATAAGTGTAACAGAAGGAAGGGTAGGTGATACGATCACATTAACAGGTAATCACTTTGGTGCCGTTCGTGGTACAGGTAAAGTTACCTTTGGCACAACTGATGTTCCTTCTGGTGATTATGTATCGTGGGGAGCTAATTCTATCCAAGTTAAAATCCAAAATGATGCAGGTTATACGGTTGCTGTTAAAGTAACCAGGGATGATACTAAAACATCAAATACCGATAAAACAATTTTGATTTTACCACAGATTACTTCTGTAAATTCAGAAGCGCGCGTAGGAGATTCTATAACAATTTCAGGAAATCACTTTGGCGCCACCCAGGGGGCAGGTAAAGTTACAATAGGCACAACTGATGTAAGCTCTGGTCTAACGTGGTCTACTACTTCTGTTTCTTTAAATTTACCTAATGATTCGGGTATTACTGTGGCAGTTGTTGTTACTAGAGATGATGCAAAAACAAGTAATAATAATTACACTTTGATAATTCTTCCTAAGGTTACATCCGTAACTTCAGAAGCACGTGTAGGGGATTCTATAACAATTTCCGGTGATCATTTCGGCGCTGTTCAAGGTGGAGGAAAAGTTACTGTAGGCACCACTGATGTTACAGCCGGTTTGACATGGGGAGCCACTTCAATATCATTTGCTTTACCAAATGATTCAGGCATTACAGTCGCGATTGTTGTGACTAGGAATGATACTAAAACATCTAATAATGATAAAACCCTATTAATACTTCCAAGAATAACAAGCTTGAATAATGCCGTAACTCAAAATTCTTCGTATCAAGGCGATATTATTACTATAATAGGAGATCATTTTGGCAGTAATGGAAGTGTAGTAATAAATGGAGAATCGGCAACTATAAACGGATCTTATGGAGCATCCGGCGGAACTCAAATTACAAACGTTGCAGTTCCTGTTATACCTGACGGTAATGAGGCTGGCAACATTGTTGTTACAAGAACAAATCCTGCACCAGATAAAAATACTAATAATTGGTCTTTTACTTGTTTACCTAAAATAACTTCAGTTGATGTTACAGCATCCGGTTATGGTATTACTGTTGAGAATGGAGTAACTGGCGCTAGATATGAGGATACTTTAAGGATTAACGGTAATCATTTTGGTACACAAGGAGCAAACAGCAGAATTATGTTTGGATCAACTGTTGCATCAATAGGAAGTTGGTTAACAACTACCATTGAAACAACAGCGCCAAATGATCCAGGTTATTCAGTTTCTTTGATCGCAAGAAGGCATAGTGATTCAGTCAACAGTAATAATTATTCTTTTGATTATTTACCTAGAGTAACAGGATTTACATGCAGTGGTAGTGGATGTACAACAGGGGTTGCCGGCGGATTCGCTGGAGGCGGAACCTTAGTAGCTATTGATGGTGATCATTTTAGGCCTGATCCAGGAGCTGGGAATAGATCGTCTGCTTCTTATAATATTAAGTTTAATGATTTTAATGGCAATCCATTATTAACCCCAAATGGCGATTTTAATGGTTGGGCAGAAAATCAGATAGGGGTATATATACCAAGCGGTGCTTCTAGTGGTCCTGTGAATTATGCTGCCAGAATTCAGGTAACAGCCAACAGTAAAACAAGCAACTTAGATGCGTCACATACTCGTTTTGATATTAAACCAAAAATAACAGGCATTAATCCTAATACTGCTGAAAATAGCAATCCTGTTACGGTGACTATAACAGGTAAAGGTTTCCAGCCAAAAACAGCTAGTACAGATTCAAGGTTAGTGAAAACCGGTCAGTCAGATATTGTAGCTGCAAATGGCGATATAACTGTTTCATCGGCAACATCAATGTCAGCTGCTTATAATATTGTGTATAAAACAATAGGCTATTGGAAATTAACTGTTACTAATCCAGAAGGTTATGTTGCAGAATGGGGTGACGGTAGCACATCTGGTTTCTTTATAACAGCATCTGTCCCAACCGTAACTGGAGTAGATCCAGCAGAAGGAACACAAAATGACACAGCTTTGCAACTAACTATTACAGGAGATAATTTTGTAAATTTATCTAGTCCAAAGTGTTATTTATCAGGTCCCACCCAGATCAATGCTGATACAGTATATGAGGATAGCGCAATACAGATAAGATGTGTGGTTAATCTTTCTGGTAAGCCAACAGGTCAGTATAGTGTAAATGTTAAGAACCAAGCGGGTGTTGGTACTTTATCAAATGGGTTTACTATTTTAAGCAATGTTCCGGCTGATCCATCTGATCTTATTCAATCTAAAACTCAAGGTGGCGCAGCTTTATCACCTGAATCTGGAATTAACCAGACCAATATTTGGTTTCACACAGATATGTATTCTGCGGTAGCAGGAAATTTAACGCCAGAAGTTGAGCTTAAGCCTAACGGAGTTCCTTTTGATGGTAATGGTCTTATTCTAGGTTCGTCAGTGAGTTATCCTACACCAAAAACTACAGTTGATGGCTGGGTGCAGGCTACGGTAGTCAATGGTAATGAATATCATTGGCGGATTAGAGTTAAAAACGCAAACGGCGATAGCGCATGGGTTAATTTTGGCGGTGATCCTGTAAATTCCAAAGACTTTTATTGTGATACAGTAGCTCCTACTATAACCGGTATTTCTACATCCGGTGTTTCTGATGTTTCCGCAACTATTAATTGGAGTGTTAATGAAGACGCTACAAAACAAGTAGAATACAATACAACAGGTAGTTGGCCTGGAACCTTGCAGCCTAACCCAACTAGTGGTTATAGCGTTGGGGCGCAAGCTGTTACTATAACAGGTTTGTCACCCTCAACAACATATTATTTCAGAGTAAAAGCAATCGATAAGGCAGGAAATGAAGCAATTTGTGGTAACAGCGTTGATAGTCCAACACATTGTGCTGAAAATGGTTCTTTTGTAACTTTGGCAACTAGGCCGTTAAAAACAGTAGAGTTATTTATTGGACAAGATACAGACACTAGAACAAGCGGGAACGGCGTACCGGGCGGGTTTGCATTTAATATCTATATACCAGAAGGCAACCCGACCATTAAATCAGCCTTTTTCGAAATCACTGGCGTTTCAGGAACTGCAAACCCCTTAGTAATAACAACTGATATAGATAGTGCAAATCAAAAAGTATTTAATCTAAGCACTGGAAACAATTCTTATCTTAAGACTTATTATGATGCTACTTCTTATTTTTATGGGATTATAAATGATAGTGGAACATATCCGGCAACAGATGCTTATCATCTTAACATCGTTGGAAATGGTGGTGATGTATCTCTTTGGGGAGCAAAGCTTACATTAACATATACTTATTCGCCATAAAGATTAGTTATTAAAAGGTATATATTGTTTAAGAAAATATTTAATAATTTTATTATTGTAGTGCTTATTGTTACTACATTTTTCCCATTTCAGGTTAACGCTTCATCTGTTAATCTTCTTAAAACTACCAAGTTTTTTGTTGGGCAGAGGGAAAATGTTACTAATTCAGTGGATAGCGGTTCTTTTGAATTTGAGGTTTTTATTTCCGAAAGAGATCCGGAGATGAAAAGTGCTTTTATTGAATTCTCGGGTGTTAGTAGGGAGACAAACGAAAATCAATTATCTATCACTTTAACCGCCTATCAAATCAATCCTACTGTTGATCCTAATTCTGCAAGTTATGTCAAAAGTTTTAATGTTAAAACCAACTCTAACTCTTCCCATTTTTCTATTCTTTATGATGCCAAAACCGCATTTTCACCACCAATGCTTACAAATCCCGGTCAATATAGATATAAGCTTGATTATAATCTCAACGGAGCCAGTGTTTCTTTGATTGGCGCCAAATGCATATTAACTTATAAATATTCATTACCTAGCGGTAATTATGCAGAAAATGGAGAGATTTTCTCCTCTGTTTATGATACAGGGGTAAGCGTTGCTTATAATTCAATATGGTGGGAAGTTATTTCAAAACCTGAAAATACTAATATAAGATTACAGCTTGCTTCTTCTGATAACTCTTCGGGTCCATGGAATTTTGTCGGTTCAGACGGAACTGCTTCTACCTATTATACTGTGCCAGGAGAAGCAATTAGCGTTACTCATAATAATGAAAGGTATATAAAATATAAAGTGCTTTTAAGTACTTCTGACCCTAACAGCACTCCAGTTGTTGGAAAAGTAATAATAAATTATTCACCATGAATCAATTATTAGATTGATACAGTGCCCCATAGTCATTTCTGTCTTCCTTCTGTCATTCCTGAACTTTCGTCATTCCTGCGAAGGCAGGAATCCAGCAAAATAACATTATGAAAAAGTCTTACATTTATATAATGGCAAATAAAAGAAATGGGACTTTATATACCGGAGTAACTTCCGATTTAATAGGAAGAGTTTATCAACATAAAAATAATTTAGTTGAAGGGTTTTCCAAAAAGTATCAAACACATATATTGGTTTATTTTGAAGAACATGGGAATATTGAACAAGCTATTATAAGAGAAAAGCAAATTAAGAAGTGGAGAAGGAATTGGAAGTTAAGGCTTATTGAAAAGAAAAATCTAGCCTGGGAAGATTTATACGAAGAAATAACAAAGTAAGATCTGGATTCCCGCTTGCGCGGGAATGACGGGTAGAGATAACAATTTAACAATATAATGATGTAATAATGAGTTAGGGAACAATGAAACAATGGAACAATGAAACAATGGAACGAGGGGTAACTTTAATTGAGCTTGTAATATACGTAGCTATTTTGGGTTTTGTTACAATCGCTGTTGTGAGTATGGTTTATCCGGTTCTAAAGGCATCTAATAGAAGCTCTGCTTCTACTGAAATTCAGCAGAATGGCCGTTTTATTCTGGAAAAATTAAATCAGGACATAGGTAAGGCAGAAAGCGTTAATCAGCCCACCGAAGGTTCTCCTACATCAGATTCTTTATCGCTTCATATGAGCGATGGCAAAGATACTGTTTATGAGATAAATTCGGGTGTTCTCACTATTAAGATTTATGAAGGCGCCAATTTATTAGAGACTACTGAGCTAACAACAAAAGCGGTATCTTTTAAAAAAAGAAACACAGGTAGTGATTTTCCTTACTTTAGATTGGTAAAAAATACCGGTTCAAAGCCCACAGTTCAAATCAATTTTCGTATAGAGTATAAAAAAGGAACAGAAATTATTCTTTTTCAGGATTACCAAACAACAGTTTCTCTTAAATAGGAATAGATTTATGGATAATAAAGGGTCAGCATTGCTTATAACAACGATAGTGGTTACTAGTATATTATTAGTTATAGGTTTAACCTTGGGTGCAGTTTCTTTTGGTGAGCTGAATATAAGCAATAATGATAGAAAGGCCAGACAAGCTCTTTCTATGGCAGAAGCAGGGGCGAGAGATGGTTTAGTAATGGTAACCAGAAATAAGAACTTTCAGAGCTCTGGTTATGTTTTGCAGCTTTCTGGAGGTTCTGCTACAATTACAGTTGAGCGCAATCAGCCAATATCAGGGAAAACAACCATAATTTCTTCAAGCCAAGTTGATGACGTAAAAAAAAGAATAAAAGTTATAGTTTCAGTTGATAATGATGGAAAGGTAGTTCAAGACAGTTGGCAAGAAGAGGAGGTTCCATAATTTGAAGTACGCTACTGGTATACAAATAACCGGCGAAAATATTTACGTACAAAATATTAAAGAAAATAGAAAAAAATCTATTATTTTTTCTAATGTTTTAAAATATCCATGCAAAATAAATGATTTTAATAACGATGAAGACATAAGCAATTTAGAGAAAAACCTTAATATTATATATAAGAAAAATAGATCATTTTTTAAAAAATCAGAAATTATTGTAACTTTTCCTGATAATTTATCTTATATCAGCAGTGAATATGTGCCTATAAACACTCCGCAGGAAGAACTTTCATCAGCTATTGAATTAAACGTGGAGTTAGATGTTCCTTTTGATAAGTCGGATAGCCTCATCCATTGGCAAGAGATACCGAATGTTAGAGGAGAAAGAAATAAAAAAGAATATTTAATATCCACTTCTTCCAAATTTTTAATAAACAAATTAGTTGGGATATTTACAAAAGCAAAAGTCATTTCCTATGCTTTTGAGACTTACACTTCTTCTCATTTAAGAACAGCCCTTGATAAGCAGGAGACTTTTGTAGGAGTGATATACCGTGACTGCGAGCTTGCTTTGTATGTTTATGAAAAGAAAGGCTTAAGATTTGTAGAAAGCAGTAAGATTATTAAATCTAATAACTATTTGCAAGATATAGTTTTGGAAATTATTAAAGTATTAAATTTTTATACATCCGATAAAAAGGGGTTAATATTGGATTCTTTTCATTTTGATATTGATAGTAGTTCCGAAGCTAAAAAAATTATTAGTTTATTAGAAAATAAGTTGTCTGCAAAGATCAAGATAGTTGAAAGAAAACCAGAACTTAAGGATATTGATAATCTCAGCTTATCAGGAGCTTCTCTTAGGGGGATTAAGGCCAGGCAAGATGATACGGAGATTAGTCTTTTGCCCTTAGGTGTTAAAGAGGAGTATGAGAAAGAAAAAAGCTTCCTTATTTATAACGCCATTGGTAATATTTTTAGCGTTTTAGTAATTATTATTTTATTGCTTTTTTTAGGTTTTGCATTTTTTCTCAATCAATTCAGGGCAGATTTAGATAATAGAATTTCAATAAACGCAACAAAGACAAACCCTGCCTATAAGGGCCTAGAAGAAAAATCAAAGGATTTTAATAATCAAGTAAAAAGAATGAAAGAATTAGAATCTTCAAAGCAGGAGATTGAAAAAAAATTCTCAGTGGCTTTAGGAAATTTACCAGGCAGTGTTAGACTAACCAAGATTTCATTTGATGCAGCAAAAAGCAATCTGATTATTGAAGGAATATCAGCCAAAAGAGAGGGTGTTTTAGAATATAAGGATAATCTTGAAAAAGCTTCTTATTTTTCTGAGATTGATTTGCCTCTATCATCTATTTCACAGAAAGAGAATACAATTTTTAAGATTACCTTGAAGACAGGAAAAAATGAGAAAAAATAAATCTTTAAATTTTGCTTTAATCAAGATAATATTTGCAATAACAGTTTCTTTGTTAGTTGTGTTTTATTTTAATTCAGCTGTAAAGAGAGATATAAATGAAATAAAACAAAAACAGGCGCTTAAAGAGGCATTAAATCATCAATCAACAACTCAAAGTGCTTTAGAGAAAGAATACAAGCAGTTGGAACCGGGTTGGATATCTTTTTCCGAAATATTCCCATTAAAAGATAAGCTTAGTCCGTTTTTGGATTCTTTAGAGTCTTTAGCTTCCCAAACCAATAATACCCAGACAATTAGTTTTACAGAAGGTAAGGAAGCTTCTAAGAGTAAAATAGTAAGCGACACAAATAATGTAGCGTTAGAGGTTAATTTAAAGGGAAAGCTTAACGCTATAAATCAGTATTTATCCGGTTTAGAAAATCTTAAATATTATACAACCATAGAATCAATAAATATTACAGCTTCTTCGGAGGGGTCATTAGATTTATCAGCTATTGCAATAATTAAGTTTAGAGTTTATACGAGGGATTAATGAATCGTTTAGGAAATCGAAAATTTAGAATTATATTTTTATCAACAACAATATTTTTTATGATAGGTCTTGTTTCTTTTTCGATATTTTTCGTTGCTAAAGAATTAAGATTAATTACTAGCAATAAAACAGATTATCAATCTCAGCCGGCACACTTTGATATTGAAGGTTATGAGTCTTTGCAAAAGAAATAAGATTTAGCTCATTGGTCATACTTAAAATATTGTTTATAATATAAGGAGTAAAAAGGACGGTTACATGTTTGTAAAATCCTCTTCTTTAAAGAAAATAAGTATTGATTCGTATATACATGAACTGTTTGAAAATTTTCAGGATATAGTTGTTGTTTTGGATTTTCAAGGGAAAATTGTCTACTTAAGTAAAGTAACCCTGAAGAAACTTGGTTATAAGGAAGAAGAGGTTATTGGGAAAAATTTCTTTGATTTATTTATCAGAAAAGAAATAAGAAAAAGGTTAAAGATAATTTTTAGTAGTTTAATATCCAAGAAAAAAACCTTTCAAATCTACGAGAACGATATCTTGAAGAAAAATGGATCAAGACTTTTTGTTTCTTGGAGAAATATTTATTTTAAGGCCGCTGGGGCTGATTTGATTCTTTCTATAGGTGTTGATAAAACTAGTGATAATAAGACAAAGGAAGATCTAGAAAGAAAAGAAGAAAAATTTAAAAAAACTACAGATGATTGGGAGCAGACATTCAACTCTATAAATGATCTTGTCGCTATACTTGATAAAGATCTTAATGTCATCCGTGCGAACAAGAAAGCAGCTGAGCTCTCAGGAAAAAAATTTGATCCTAATAAGTCGATAAAATGTTTTAATTTTTTTCAAGGCAATAAGGGTATTTGTGAAGGGTGCGTTGTTCGCAATGTTTTAAGGGATAAAAAACCTCGTGATATTTTAATAGATATTTTTGGCAACAGAAAATATCATTTATGGTTTTATCCGATTCTTGATGAAGACGGAAAAATACAACAGGTGATTGAATACGGTAAAGATGTTACATTAGAAGAAAGAGTAAAGAAAGAAAATAGTGTTTTAGTAGATGCTATGGACAAAGCCATAGACCCCATTCTGATAGTTAGCTTGAATGGTTCTATAGTAAATTGGAATAAGGGTGCCGAAAAGGTGTTTGGTTACAAAGTTAATGAGATTGTAGGGGAATCATTTATAAGGATTATTCCAGAAGATAAACACGTTGAAACAAAGCGTATATTCGAAAAAATATTAAAAGATAAAAATCATGTATACGAAAGCGTAAGACTAAAAAAGGATAAAACATTAATACCTATTTTATGTAGCTCTTTTGTATTAGAGGATGATAAGGGTAATCCAAGCGGAGTCGCTTCTTTTATGAGGGATATATCCGATCTTAAAGAAAAAGAAGTGCAGCTGATAAAAGAGAAAAATCATTACGAAAAATCAAAGCAAGAATGGGAATTGATTTTTGATTCCTTGTCTGATTATATTATTTTATTAGATAAGGATCTTCATATTATTAATGCTAACAAAAAAGCTAGGGAAGATTTGAAGATTAAAAATTTTAACAGTATAAAGACTCAAAAGTGTTTCGAGATAACACAAAAACTTACGGATCGTTGCCCGGGATGTCAGGTAAAGGAGCTAATTAAGACAAAAAAACCTATAAATTTTTCTATGAAATATGGCGCAAGAATTTTTGATGTTTGGCAATACCCCGTGTTAGATAATGCAGGGAATATCGATAATATTATAGAATATTCCAGAGATGTTACCGAGGAGCAGTTATTTAAAGAGAAAAATCTCTTTTTGGCAAATATAATTCGTGATTCCTTAGAGACAATCATAGTAATTGATTTTAATATGAAAATATTAGAGTGGAATCATGGCGCAGAAGAGCTGCTTGGTTATAAGAGAGAAGAGATGATAGGGAAATCTGTATTTACAATTATTCCCCAAAGCAGAGTAGAAGAAACTAAATCTTGTTTTAATCAGATTATGGCTAACGAATTTCATGTATTTGAAAGCGAACGAATAACCAAAAACAAAAAAAGAATACCCGTGTCAGTATTTGCATATTTGATTGAAGATTCAAGCGATAAACCTATAGCAGTATCAACATTTGTTAGAGATATTTCTGACATTAAAAAACAGGAGCATAGCTTAAATGAGCATCTAGAGATATTGGAGCAAAAAAATAAAGAGTTGAATACTCTGGAGAAAATTGTTGTATCGAGGGAATTGAAAATGATTGAGCTAAAAAAAGAAATTAATAAATTTAAACAAGGCAAATAATAGTTTTATTTTAAAATTGTATGTTAGGATTTTTTCTTTTATTTTTCGGAATTTTGATGATTATCTATTCGGCACTTAGGTGTCTGAAGGTTTTTAAATATGTAAGACTAAGCAGTTATAAAAATCTTTGGCGCTTGATGTTTGTATTAATTATCGCTTTTTTCTTCGGCTATGTTGCATTTACATTCATCCATTTTAAAGAAATAAAAGTAAATACTGATTTTCTTACTATAATCATTTTTGCCGCCGGATCTATTTATGTATTGATGACGGTTGATTTAATTTACAAAACCTTAGAAGAGGATGCAATACTTCAAAGAACTACCCAGGAATATGCGGAAAAATTGGAAGAAATGTTTCAGAAAAAAGCTGTTGATTTACAGTTTAAAAACACAGATTTAGAGAAGATGATTGCAGAATTAACTGATTCAAAAAAGGCTATGCTTAATATTCTTGAGGATATGAATATATCCGAGGAAGAACTTGAAGTTGCTCTTGTTCAATCTGAATCTTTAACAAAAGTTTCTCAGTCTGTGGTATGGGCAAAAGAATTTTCTAAGTTGGTAGCTGTGGTTACAAGAATAGTTGTTCAAAGCATGGAGGCCAGAAGAGTCATACTTTTTATATACAATAAAGAAACGAATAGATTAGAAGCACAGAATGGAAGTTCTGGCTTAAATAATAAGCAAACAGATACACTGAAAATTGATATAAATAAATCACTTAATGGCATAGCATTTTCAGAAAAAAAGATTATGATATCTGATCATGCACAGTCTGATCAGAGGATTTATCGGACTCCGGTATTAAGTGCAGATACTGTAATAATTAGTCCTATTATTGACGGTAAGAATGTCATGGGTACTGTTTGCTGCTTAGATTCTAAGAAAGATATCAATAATGAAAAAACTATAAATTTTTATGAAAAGCTTTGTAAGGTTATAAGTGTTGTAATAAGTAATGCCACTCTTCTTAATAAGATTCAGGTTAAAGAGAACGAAGAACAGGCAATATTGAAAAGCATTGGTAGCGGTCTTTTAGTGGTTGATGATAAAGGTTTCGTTTTAGAAATGAATAAAACTGCCGAAGAAAATTTTGGTGTAAAAAGAGAAAATATTTTGCATAAAAGTGTTCAGGGTATATTAGGTTTTGAAAATCTAGAAAAAACTCTTACTAATTTTGTAGCGCCAGTAAATCATAAAGATTTCATACTCAAGGGAGAAAGGATAAGCTGTCTTTTCAAGGATGGGAAATATTTATGTATGAAAGATAGTAAGGCAAAAATAAAATTTCCTAATGATAAATTATTAAGAACAGCTATCCAAAAGGTAATGAATTTAACTTTCGAGAAGACCACCGGGCTTACTTATTCGGCTATAATTTCTCCTATTATTAGTGATAAGGATAACGATAATGATAATGGAATTATAATAGGGCAAGTATTAATAATAACTGATATAACAAAAGAAATCACAATGAATAAAGCTAAGGATGTATTTTTATCGGTAACCTCTCATGAACTTAGAACTCCAATGACAGCTATTTCCGGCAATTTAAGAATGGTTTTAGATGGAGAGGCCGGTAAAATAGATAATTATACAAGAGAGTTTCTTGAGGATGCTTATTCAGGAAGTCAGCGATTGTTAATCTTAGTAGAAGATATGCTTAATGTCTCAAGGATTGAACAGGGTAGAATGGTATATCATATGTCCAATTTCAATATTGTCGAATCTGCTCATAGAGTAATAGAGTATTTAAAAAATATTGCCAAAGGAAAAGGTCTTTATATCAAATATTCTCCCAAAAAGCAGAGTATGCTCCTATTAGGCGATGAAGGGAAGGTATCGGAAGTCCTTACTAATTTAATGGGAAACTCATTGAAATTTACAGAGAAAGGCGGGATTACTATCAACCAAAAAGTTAAGGGTAAATATCTGGTTACTTATATAAGTGACACCGGAGCAGGTTTAAAGAAAGAAGACAGATCAAAACTCTTCCAGAAATTTTTTCAGGTTAATCTTACTCTTACTAACCAAAAGGGCGGAACAGGTTTAGGATTATATATATGCAGACAATATATGAAAGCCATGGGTGGGGATATTTGGATAGAGAAATCTGTTTTTGGCAAAGGAACAACTTTTGCTTTTTCTCTGCCAATCGCAAAAAAGAAAACAAAAGAACAAGAAGATTCATCGACCCGTAAAAAAATCATGATTTAGGTGATAGCGGAGCGTATAAATGATTGCAATTGAACCGTATTTCTGGTAAAATATAATAAAAGTATAATGTTTGAGGCAAGAGTGCGCATTTTGTTGGTAGATGACGACCAATTAATGACAAGAATGTACGAACGAAAATTCAAATTCGAAGGTCTTGATATTGTTATAAAATATAACGGTAAAGAAGCTTTGGATTTATTAAAAAAAGATAACAAATTTGACGTTATCTTATTGGACATTATGATGCCTGAAATGAATGGTTTTGAATTCTTAGAAGCTCGTGGTAAAATTAAGAATATTGCTAATATACCTGTGTTGCTACTTACCAATCTTAGTATGAGTAATGGTAATGATGAACAGAAAGCCTATAAATTAGGAGCTGTCGGATTTATGGTTAAATCTCGGCTTCAGCCTAATGATGTGGTAGAGGCTGTTCGAAAATGCAAAAAAGAGCATTCTAAATAATTTTTATAACAAATTTTTCTAGGAGGATAAATACAAAGAAAAATTGGAAAGAAAGGGTTTACATTAATTGAGCTTTTGGTTGTTATCGCAATCATCGGTATTTTAGCCGCGGTTATTGTGTTAGTTATTAATCCTGTTGAAATGATGAAAAAAAGCCGTGATTCGCAAAGAATATCGGATATGGGCACTATCCAAACAGCCATAAATTTAGCCTTAACCGACGGGAAATCCTTTACTGCATTTACTGAGAATGAAACTTACGCTACAGCGGCAACAACTACTGTTTATGCTACAACTGCTACCCCGGCAACTACGGGTACGGCTGTACAGAGTAATACAGGTACCGGTTGGGTACCGTTAGATTTCTCAACGGTATCATCCGGCGCGCCTATTTCCGCCCTGCCATTAGACCCACAGAATAGCGTCACCAGCTTTTACAGATTTATACATGATGGTGCCGGGCATTACAAAATTGACTGTGCTTTTGAATCGACCGAATACACAACAACTCAAGATAAAGACGGTAAAGACGGCGGTAATAACGCAAATCGTTACGAAGTAGGTAATGACTTAGCTGTTGCCACGGGTTAATCTACATTATAGCTTAAACTGAATTTAAACCCCGATATTGATCGGGGTTTTCATAATGCTGATTATTTATATAAAAATTATTGTTTCTGATTGAATAAATTAAACTTTTGGCTTAAAATTATAATATGAGTTTAGAAAAAATCGTTGGTATTCTTTCTTATTTATCACCTGTTTTTATTTGGTGGAAACCCGTACTGGTGTTATCTATTATTCTGTCATTAGGTTATCATTTTTTCTTTAGAAGAGAAGTTGTTGATGCCCGGGTGATTAGACGATTAGCTTATGGTTCGTTAATTATATCTTTTTGCTTTGTGATATATTGGACAACTTTACAAATCATGATTTATAAATTACCTGGTAGTTTTATGGCTAAAGCTATAGATTCAAAGTACACAGCATCACTTTTTTTATTTAACCTCGGAGAATATTTTATCTGGTCATTTATTTCAGCAACTGTTTTTTCTTTAGTTTTATACAAACTTTATAAAAGAAATTCACAAATTATTTCTATTTATGAAATTTGGTTTTATTTCGTACTTGCTTTTTTGATGGGATGGGATAGAGGTATAGTATTGATAGTGATAGCTCTTTTTATGATGGTTATAACACATATATTTTATAAAATTAAAGGTAAAGCCATAGAAAGATTATCCGTATATCCATATCTTTTGATTTCTTCATTACCTATTTTTATATACAATATTTATTTTTTGGTTCCGGCATAATTTCTAATTTTTAGGAGGATAAATGCTACATATTCCAGAAAAAGAACTTAAAGATACCTTAGTATCTTCAGGGTTTATTAGTGAAAAAGAATTCGATTCTGTAATAGAAGAGGCAAAAAGAACAGCGCAGGATATTGAGTCTCTTTTAATTGAGCAGGGTTTAATTTCTGAGGAATATTTTACTAAAATACTCGCTGATTATTTTAAAGTTCCTTTCTTTGATTTTTCGGGCTTTGAAATGACACCAGAATTGCTTTCTTTAGTTCCTGAGAATATAGCCAAGACTCATAAAGTGATAGCGGTAGGAGCAAGCAAAAAGGATATTACTTTAGCAATGGAAGATCCCGGGGATTTAAAAACAATTCAGTTTATGGAAAGAAAAATTGGTAAAAAGATAAATCCTGTTTTAGTTACTCATAAAAATCTTAAGGAAGCGCTCTCTGGTTATAAAAAATCGATTACGCAGGAGTTTGACAAGATAATTAATGAAAATGTTGATAAGGCAATGTCAACCGGAGTCAATGATGCTGAAAAAATGGCCCAAGATATTCCTGTTACTAAAATACTGGATACCTTAATTGAATATGCAGCTGCTCAGGAATCTTCTGATATTCACATAGAACCTTTAGACGATGAAGTGCTGGTTAGATTTAGAATTGATGGCATATTGCAGGATGTTATTAATCTGCCATATATAGTGCATTCTGCTTTAGCCGCAAGAGTGAAGCTTATTTCGGATTTAAAAATAGATGAGCATAGGCTTCCGCAGGATGGAAGATTTAGATATAAACTGGATGAAACATCAATGGCTATTCGTGTTTCGGTTATACCAACCATATATGGTGAGAAAATAGTTTTAAGACTTCTTATGGAATCTGCAAGGCCGATGAATTTAGAAAGCCTTGGCCTAGAACAGCAAGACATGGCAGTAATAAGGGATGCGATAAAAAAAACACATGGCATGGTTCTTTCAACTGGACCTACCGGTTCTGGTAAAACAACAAGTCTTTATACTATTCTTCATTTAATCAATAAACCGGAAGTTAATATATCTACGATAGAAGATCCCGTTGAATATGACATCCGAAGAGTTAATCAAATTCAGGTTAACGTTAAAACCGGGTTAACGTTTGCCGATGGATTAAGGAGCTTACTAAGACAAGACCCAGATATAATTATGGTAGGTGAAATTAGAGATAGCGATACTGCCGAACTAGCTGTGCATGCAGCTTTAACTGGTCATTTGGTTCTTTCAACTCTACATACAAATAATGCTGCCGGCGCTATTCCTAGGTTAGTTGATATAGGTGTTCAGCCTTTCCTTTTGGCATCAACTGTTAATTTAATTATTGCTCAGCGTCTTGTAAGAAGAGTTTGCCCAGGTTGTATTACACCAAAACCTATTACAAAGGAAGAAGCATCGCGTATATTTTATCAATTAGGGATATCTGGTAAGGATATAAAAAAATATAAATTGCCCAAAACAGTTTTTGCAGGCAAGGGTTGTAAGGAATGTCATAATTCTGGTTACAGAGGTATGGTAGGTATTTTTGAAATATTAAGAGTCAATAATGAAATTAGAGAACTGGTACTTCAAAAAGCTCCTGAGTCTAGAATAGAAGCCCAGGCCATTAAAGATGGTATGAGGAGAATGCTAGAAGACGGCTTAGAGAAAGCAGAATCAGGAATAACAACATATGAAGAAATAATGAGAGTTATAAGGGATTAAAATGTTATTTAAGTGGCAAGCCATCGATAGCCGCGGTAAATTAGCTCAGGGGGAGATGGAAGCAAGTGGAAAAGATCAGGTAGTCTCCTTTCTTAAAAGGCAAAATTTTTTTGTAGTTTCTGTAAATGAACCTAAGCCTACTTCTAAATTCAAAAGGTTAACTGCTGGATTATTGGGCAGGGTTCCAATAATAGATAAGATAATTTTTACTGAGCACTTAGCTACAATGATAAAAGCCGGTATTTCTTTAAATGATGCTTTTGATGTCTTGGCTGATGATACAAAAAATAAGATTTTAAAGAAAGTGGTTGCTGATTTAAAAACTGGGCTTGAAAATGGGCAATCTATTTCGAGCGTATTAAAAAGATACCGAATGATTTTCTCTCAGTATTATATAAATATGGTGAAATCTGGAGAGGAGACCGGCGAATTAGGAGAATCTTTAAAAAAACTCACTGATTTTTTAAGAAGAGACTATAGTTTGGTCAGTAAAGTGAAGGGGGCGCTAACTTATCCGGCCGTACTTTTAATATCCACTTTCGCAGTAATAGCATTAATGGTAGTTTTTGTTTTGCCCAGGTTAGTTAATCTTTTTACGCAATCAGGCGTTAAGTTGCCGCTTTTTACTAAAATTATAATTGCGGTCAGCTTAATCATAAGTAAGAATTTAATTCTTTTTATAGTGCTTGGAATTTTTTCTATCTTTGCTTTTATTGTCGCACTTCGCCAGGAAAGTGTTCGTAATTTTATAGCTTCTGTATCCTTAAAAATTCCAAAAGTTAATAAATTAGTGCAGGATGTCCAATTAGCTAGATTTGCCAGGACTTTGGGCAGTACAGTGTCAGCCGGTATTCCTATAATGGACGCCATAGAACTTACGGCGGATACTTTAAATAGTGTTTATAAAAAATCTCTACTTAATTCTCTAAGTGATGTGAGCAAAGGTATATCACTTTCTCGCGTACTTAAAAATAGGAATGATCTTTTTCCTAATATCGTAATAGGTATGATCAATGTAGGAGAGAAAACCGGTAATTTAAGCGAACTATTATCTGAAATGGCAGGTTTTTATGAAGAAGAAGTTGATAATACCCTAAAAGAGCTGACAACACTTATTGAGCCTATAATGATGGTTATTATGGGAGTTGGTATAGGAGGTATCGCACTCGCTATTATTACTCCTATATATCAGCTTATATCAAAAGTAAGTTAGTTTTATTATTATGTCTATAAAGGAAATAATTAGTAATATTCACGGTAATAAATCAGGGTTCACGCTGATTGAGGTTTTGATAGTTGTTGCAGTAATGGGTATATTATCCGTTATTATGATAAATGGTTATGTATCTTTTCAAAAGAGTAATGAACTAAGTGAAAATTCTAAAATAGTTATTTCATTTATGCGTGAGGTCCAGAAAAATTCAATTAGTCAGAAATTAGGAAAAAAATGGGGTATTAAAATTGAGGGCAATGATACTTTTACAATTTTTGAGGACCCGTGGGAAACTTCAGTTTCTAAAAAATCTTATAATTTACCGCCTAGCTTACAATTCGATAACTTTTCAATAAATGGTGGAGGATCATTCATAATTTTCAATAAGATAACTGGAGAAACGGATAATTATGGAACAGCAAGTCAGGATGGTGCTAACAGTATTGCTTTTAGGATTTCCAGAAAGCAGGAAACCGGTTTTGTAAAAATAGTTGTTACCAAATCAGGGAGAATAGAGGCTATGCAATGAAATATTTGAAAGAAGCTCAAGGCTCACTTTTGGCAGAAGCTCTTATCGCAATATCTATTACGTCTATTTTTGCTATCACCATAGCTTCGCTTATTATGGCATCGCTTCAATCAACAAAAGTGGGCGGTGCTCAAACCCAGGCATCTGCTCTTGCTAAGGAAGGGCTTGAAGCTACAAGATCAATGGTGGCTAGTAATTGGAATATGATTTATCGCCCTCTTGGAACTCAAAATAAAGGTGACAGTAATCCGTATCATATCGTTATTTCTTCAAACCAATGGAATTTAGCTAGCGGCTCAGAAGCAATTAATCTTAACGATACAAATCTTACGAGAGAATTGCTTATTTATGATGTTAAAAGAGAGCAGCCTAACGGTAATGGTATTATAAAAACTGATGGTAGCGGTTACAATGATCCTTCTACGCAACTTGTTAAAGTAAGAATAAGTAGTTCGGGTATGCATGCACTTGAATATAGTGAATATTTTAGTCGTTGGAGCAACAAGATTTTAAAACAAAACAATTGGTCTGGTGGAGCGGATCCTGCGGTACAATCCGCGGAGGATCCTAATAATAGTAAATACCAAAATGCTAATAATATAGATACTAGCAATGGATTACGTTTAAGTAAATAAATTATTATTTTTTATTGACTAATCTATTGATAGAAGTTACCATACATTTGAGGTAACTTTTTTATTATGTCAAAAGAGAAATTTATAAACATAAACGAATTACAAAATAAAACTTCCAAGATAGTAAAAGATCTTGGTAAGGGAAGCAACTATGTTTTGCTTAGGTATTCAGATCCGGTTGGCGTTCTAGCATCCTATGAAAGCTACAAGAAATTACAGAATCTTGAGAGTGAATTTGTCAACGAATGTAAGGCGTGTCTAAATACTATCAAGAGAGGCAAAAGTGGTAAGTAATGATCAGTTGCACATCGTGGCTGTTACTGGATTCTTATATAGAAAAGATGGCAAATTTTTGATATTAAAGAGAAGCGAAAAAGAGATAGCACAACCATGTATGTGGACAGTACCGGGTGGAAAAGTTGAAAAAGGATGTTCTATTTTGAAAACACTAGAAAGAGAAATCAAGGAAGAAACCGACTTAGAGACAACGGGTATTTTTAAGTTTATCGGCGATTCAGAGTTTACCAGACCTGATGGTTATCATGTAGTCATTCCCAGATTTCTTTGTGAGGCAAAAGATGGAGAAGTGAATATTCAAAAGGAAGATTTTACAGATTACGCTTGGATAATACTAGATGAATTAGATAATTACGATTTAATCCCTGGAGTAAAAAAAGAATTGCAGGAAATAAAAAACAATAATTTTATTAATCAAAAAGAAAGGCAGTAATTAATAATTTTTGTCAGTCGTTATCTTTACTGATAATTAGTTACTGATAACTGATATCTAAAATATGAAAGAATACTATTTTGATTATGCGGCTACAACGCCGGTAGACAGCCAAGTTTTTAAGGAAATGGAACCATATCTTAGGGATAAATATGGTAATCCTTCAAGCATCTATAACAAGGGGCAAGAAGCACGGTTAGCAATCGAGGGAGCACGGGAGAAAATAGCTAATATCTTAGGTTCAGATACATCTGAAATAATTTTTACCTCCTGTGCTACCGAATCTAACAATCTAGCGATTAAAGGCGTTTATTTTTCACGGTATTTAAAAAATCAAGGTAATCATATAATTACTTCTCCTATAGAGCATCATTCAGTTTTAGATACAATTAAATATCTAAAAGATAATTTTAATGCTGATGTGACTGAATTGCCTGTTTCTACTGCAGGAATTATTGATCCGGAGGATGTGAAAAAATCTATAAAAGATTCTACTGTTTTGGTATCAATCATGTATGCAAATAATGAAATAGGTACAATAGAGCCGATTGAAGAGATAGCTTATATAATAAAAGATATAAACAAGATTCGTGAAGCTAAAAATTTACCCCCGGTTTATTTCCATACCGATGCGGTTCAGGGTGTGCAGTATTTAGATTCCAGAGTTGATAAACTTGGCATTAATTTTTTAAGTATTACTGGACATAAATTTTATGCTCCCAAAGGTGTTGGGGTATTATATGTAAAAAGAGGTTCAATTTTTTTACCTCAGCAGAATGGCGGGGGGCAAGAAAAACATAGAAGGGCCGGCACTGAAAATGTTGCAAACATAGTTGGCATGGCAAAGGCTTTAGAATTAGCTATTGGAAAGAAGACTAAGGAAGTTGAAAGATTGCGTTTACTTAGAGACAAATTGATAGAGCAGGTTTTGAATATCCCGGGTTCGGTATTAACAGGAGATAACGAAAAACGTCTTCCTCATATTGCCAGTTTTGTTTTTAAGAATGTTGAGGGAGAATCATTGCTTCTAAAACTTAATACAAAAGGATTCTATGTTTCTACTGGATCCGCTTGCGCTTCAGGTTCATTACAACCTTCTCATGTATTAACGGCTGTTGGGTTAAAGCCAGAAATGACTCATAGTTCTATAAGGATATCGATGGGTCAGTATACTACCGAAGATGATGTTAATGCTTTTGTTAAAATTTTGCCGGATATTATTGATGATCTTCGAGGTATTAGTTCAGGAGTTTTAGAAAACGACTAAAAAAGGAGTTTATATGTCAGAATTTTCACCATATTCAGAAAAAGTAATGGATCATTTCCAAAATCCTCGCAACATCGGAGAAATTAAAAATCCCGATGGCTTAGGAAGAGTAGGCAATCCGACTTGTGGGGACATCATGCTTCTTACAATTAAGGTAGGCGAAAGAGACAGCGACGAATACATTGAGGATATAAAATTTAAAACTTTTGGCTGTGCTGCCGCCATTGCTACAAGCTCAATGATAACTGAAATGGCGAAAGGTAAAAGCTTAAAAGAAGCTTATAATATTGAAAGAAAAGATGTTTCTGGAGAGCTCGGTGGTTTACCGCCCGTAAAAGAACATTGCTCAAATTTATCCGCAGATGCTTTAAAAAAAGCAATAGATGATTATAAAAATAAGAAAAATTAAGAAATGATAAATTTAATAAGTAAAACCGATTTGAATATATTAATAGCAGTTATGGTTATTTTAGTTATTTCTGCAGCAATGATGTTATATTTTTTAGCTAATAGGTATAATTGGGGTTATTTAACTAGAAGTATTTTTTCAGATAGTTTATTTAGATGGATTGTTGCCGGAATATTATTATTTTTTGCTATTATTCTTATCCTTTCCTCAAAATTTATAGTTATTGATGATACAAAATTAGTAGCAATATCCGTTTTGATCATACCTCTATTTAGTATTATTATTGCCGCAATTTTTGCTTATTATTTCAAAAAAGATAAATAATTAAGTATCTAAATTTCTAGATTAGTTCTTTATTTCCTGTATAATATATTTGTTAAATAATATTCACATTATGCACTATTATCAAAGAACTGCAAAAGATATTGCAGATGAACTTAGAACATCTATCACTTACGGTTTAGGCGGCAACGAAGCAAAAAGAAGACAGGAAAAATATGGTGAGAATGCTATAAGTAAAGAGAAAAAAGCGCCTGTTATTATAAAGTTCTTATCTTATTTTTTTGATATTTTTGCGATGCTATTGTTAGGTGCTGCGTTGGTATCTTTTGTTTTTGGTGGAGATACTGGTCCTCGTGACGCCTTAGTAATTTTAGGTATTATTTTTCTTAACTCAACTATTGGTTTTATCCAGGAGTATCGAGCTGAGAAAATTATTGAGACATTGCAAAAAGTGCTTCCTAAAAAGGCAGTTGTTCTAAGGGAAGGTAAGGAAAGCGAAGTTTTGGCCAGTGAAATCATACCAGGGGATGTATTAATTTTGGATGAAGGAGACGATATTCCGGCCGATGCTCGTATTGTTGAAGAAAATGAACTAAATACTAATGACTTTACTTTAACAGGAGAATCAGTCCCTCAAGAGAAGTTTTCTCAAATTATTAAGAAAGAAGTCGGTCTTACTGATATAGATAATATGGTTTTTGCGGGTACTTCAGTGGCAAGCGGTAACGCAAAAGCTATTGTGATAGCCACTGGTATGAATACTGAATTTGGTAAGATTGCTTGTGTCACGCAACAGATTGAAGATGAAAAAAGTCCTCTACAAAAAGAACTGTCAAAATCAGCAACAAAAGTGGCGAGAATTACGATTATTATTGGAATAATTATTTTCTTGATCAATATTTTTCTTCAGAAATCTTTTTCATTTAGCTTGGTGTTTGCTTTAAGTTTAGCAGTTGCTATGGTACCAGAAGGATTGCCGGCAACAGTATCTGTTGCTTTAGCCTTAGCTGTAAAAAGAATGGCAAAAAGAAAAGCTCTTGTAAAAAAATTATCCGCCGTTGAGACGTTGGGATCTGCAACTGTAATTTGCTCTGATAAGACCGGAACAATAACTAAGAACGAAATGACAGTCAAAGAAGTTCTAGCTGACTTTAGACATTTTCATATAAAGGGGATTGGTTATGAGCCGGTCGGCGATTTTATTGAGGGAGAAGCTAAAATTAGAATTCTACCCGAAACATTGATCACATTATTGGAAGCTGGCATTCTTTGTACTAACGCTAAACTTATTCCACCGTTAGATAAAGAAGAACAATGGAAAATACTAGGTGATCCTACCGAAGGATCAATCATTGTTTTAGCAGAGAAAGCAGGTATTTCAAAAAAGGGCTTAGAGATAAAGAATAAAGAGATATTCGAAATACCTTTTACTTCAGAAAGAAAAATAATGACAGTAGTTGTCGAAAATAAAAAAGGATTGTTCGCCTATTGTAAGGGAGCGCCTAATGAAGTTTTAGATTGTTGCCCCTCTATACAAATTGGAAAAGAAGTAAAATCTATTGATGAATATAAGCGTAAAATAATGGATCATGTTGATGAATATGCTAAGAAAGGATTAAGAGTTTTAGCAATAGCATATAAATCAGTTAATGATCGAAATAATCTTTGTGAATCGAACATAGAAAATAATCTTACATTTTTAGGTCTTATTGCTATGATTGATCCTCCAAAAGAAGGAGTGGCTGAAGCAGTCTCTATTGCTCAAAAGGCAGGAATAAAAGTAATAATGATTACCGGCGATTATGGTTTAACGGCAAGCGCTGTAGCTAGCAGGGTGGGTATTGTAAAAGATAATTACTCAGTTATTTCTGGAACTGAGCTTTTGAAAATGGAAGATACAGAACTATCTACAATATTAAAAAGTAAAGACGTAGTTTTTGCTAGAACAGCTCCTGAGCAAAAAATTAGAATAGTTAATGTTTTGCAGGAGCAAGGCCAAATTGTGGCCGTTACTGGTGATGGTGTTAATGATGCTCCAGCACTGAAAAAAGCGGATATCGGGGTAGCTATGGGGATTGCGGGAACCGATGTGTCAAAAGAAGCTTCTGAGGTTATTCTATTGGATGATAATTTTAAAACAATTGTAGCGGCAGTAGAGGAAGGAAGAATTGTTTATGATAATTTAAAGAAATTTGTTCATTATATTTTTTCTTCTAATGTTGGAGAGCTTTTTTCTGTCGTTGCTGGCATTATTCTAGGAGTACCTATGCCAATTTTGGCCATTCAAATATTAGCAGTAGATTTAGGCACAGATGTTTTACCTTCTCTTGCCTTAGCCGTTGACCAGAAAGATGAAGATGTTATGAATAGACCTCCCAGAAATCAGAAAGAAAGGCTGTTAAATAAAAAAATGATTCTTGGCTTTTTCTATATAGGTATAGTTATGGGCGTTGGTGCAGCCGTAGCTTTTACGATTACTGTTTTAAGAGACGGTTGGGTTTGGGGACAAGATTGGACAGGATCTTTGTATTTTAAAGCAACGAGTGTAACATATGCATCTTTGGTATTTTCTCAGATAGTTAATGTATTTGATACCCATTCTGGACGTCAATCAATATTAAAATCATTATTTACTAATTGGTACTTAATAGGGGCTTGTTTTTGTTCAATGGTGATGCTTAGTTCTTTTTTATATATACCTTTTTTCCAAAACTTTTTAGAAACTCGTTCATTAGGCATTATAGAAATAATTTCTGCCCTATCTGTTGGATTAGCGGCTTTAATATCTGTTAAGATAAAACATTTTTTTACTAACCGTGTAAAAATAATACCACAATTAAAAAGGGAAAATATTTCTTAATATGAATTACATAGATATTTTTATAATATTAATTTTAATTGCTTTCGGAGTACTTGGATATTTTGGGGGATTTATAAAAATATTTAGTGAGTTTTTTTTCTTATCTTTTTCTTTATTATTTTCCTTTTTACTAAATTCAAGATTTTCGCAATTGTTGCAATCTATTATTTCTTTACCGCCAAATCTTTTAAAAGTAATGTCTTTTTTGATATTGCTCATGCTTTTCAAGATAATTTTTTCCGTTTTCGAATATTTGATTAATCTTAAAGTGCCGGATAAAATTAAAAGATTTAATATTAATAAATATTTTGGTATTTTTCCTGGTTTGATAAAAGGTATTTTCTGGATAGCTATGATTTTAACAATTTTGATTGCTTTACCCACCTCAGGTAATATCAAAGAAAAGATTTTTCAATCTAGCATAGGTAAGCCACTAGTAGCTGTTGTTTCTGATGTCGAGAGAAGATTAGAGCCATCGTTAGGTAGTGCCATAAACGAAACATTTACTCTTTTAACTATAAAACCGGACACCGAAGAATCAGTTGATCTTAAATTTAAGACAAATGAAGTTAGTATTGACACGCAAAGCGAGGAACAAATGTTGGAATTTGTAAATAATGAAAGAGCAAGACATGGTTTTAAACCATTAATTATGGATGAACAACTTAGGAAAGTTGCAAGAGAACATTCTAAGGATATGTTTGCAAGGGGATATTTTGCCCATAATAATGTAGAAGGTAAAACTCCTTTTGATAGAATATCTTCTGTTGGTATAAAATATATAATAGCAGGAGAAAATTTAGCTTTAGCTGCAAACGTAGAAATAGCGCATAAAGGATTGATGAATAGCCCAGGGCATAAAGCTAACATATTAAATCCTGAGTTTGGAAAAGTCGGCATTGGGGTGCTAGACGGAGGAGTATATGGTAAAATGTTTACTCAGAACTTTACCGATTAATTTGAATATAGAAATGAAAGCAAAAACTAAAAAAAGACTTTTTTACATAACAGCTATTTTTTTCTTTGTCTTTTTTATGTTAGCAATTTTCACAATGGCTTTCCTTGGAAAGTTTTTATCGCCCCAGGATAATTTAGATAAATCTGATGTAATAATTGTAATTTCAGGAGGAGAAACAATAGAGAGAACTGCTGAAGGCGTAAAGTTGTTTAAACAAGGCTATGCTTCTTATTTACTTTTTTCTGGAGCAGCAAAAAGTGGAACCGTATCCAACGCAAAGGGCATGAAAAATTATGCTATCAAACAAGGAGTTTCTTCAAATAATATTTTACTTGAGGAGAAATCAACATCTACTTATGAAAACGCATTATTCTCAAAAAATATTCTAGAAAAAAACAATTTTAAAAAAATCATTCTTGTTACCTCGCCCTATCATCAAAAAAGAGCTTATATGAATTTTTCATTTATTTTGGGAAGAGATTATAACATTATTAACCATTCTTCTTCTGATTCTAATTGGAATAGTGATAAATGGTGGGATAATAAAAAAAGTGTTAATATTACTATGTCTGAATTTGTAAGGGTAATGTATCTAGCAATTACTAAAAATTATGCTTTGAAAAATGATTAGAAAAGAGGTCTAATGAAAATTATAACGACGAGATTAAAATTTAAAACCGAGAAACAACTTCATATAAAAGATATTACTTCAGATGCGGAAAATTTTGTGGAAGAAGGAAATATTCAAAACGGTGTCCTAGTTGTTTTTTCTCTTCATACATCTGCTACTTTGACTATCAATGAGAAAGAATCTTGTTTTTTTAAGGACTTTGAGGATTTTGTAGAAAAATTTGCACCAAGCAAGGATTATTATAGACATAATGATTTAAAGATTAGGACTGAAAATCTTGTTTGTAGTCCGGATACGGAAGAATGTATGAATGGGCACTCTCATATTCAGCATATGTTTATCGGTTATCCATCGGTTACCTTAATTATTGAAAATGGAAAAATCGTTTTGGGACAATGGCAGAGAATATTTTTCTTAGAACTCGATCAGCCAAGAAATAGAGAAGTTTTATTTCAGATAATGGGAGAGTAGGGATGAGCGCCCTTCGGGCACTTTTTAAAATCAGTTAGAAAGAGTAAAATATCCTTAATGGATATTAGTAAAACAAAAAACATCAGACTATCAATTATCAAAGAAATAGAACTCCTAGCTTCTAAAGTGCCGAATGCTATTTCATTAGCTCAAGGCATACCATCGTTCGAAACACCGGAAGTGATCAAAAATTTTGCTAAGAGGGCTATAGACAATAATCTTGTTTCTAAATACTCGCTTTGCCCGGGGTTGCCAGAGCTTAGAGAGATAATCTCTGAGAAGCTTAAAAAAGATAATATGATTTATGGCCCTAGCACTGAATAATTATAACGGCTGGAGCTATCGAAGGAATAACTGCCACCCTCCTTACTATATTAGAAAGAGATGACGAAGTTTTAATTCCTTCTCCAACTTATGTATCGTATTCTGAGGCTATAAAAGTTGCTGGAGGGATACCAATATCTGTTCCTTTGGATGAAGAAAAGTCTTGGAGTATAAATACAAATTATTTTAAAGAAAAGATAACTCCTAGAACAAAAGCAATATTTTTTTGTAATCCAAACAATCCAACATCCACAATTTACAGCAAACAAGAAGTTCAAGAATTAGAAGAATTAGCTAAAGAGTTTAATTTATTTATCATTACCGACGAAGTTTATAAAGATTTTATATATGAAGATATAGAGTATTATTCACCAGCACAGAATCCTGAGATTAAAGATAGGGTTGTTCGAATTTTTAGTTTTTCTAAGGCTTTTGCTATGACTGGTTGGAGAATCGGGTTTGTTCATTCGTCAAAAGAAAATATAGCCGAAATCATTAAAGTTCATGATGCTATTGTCACTTGCGCTCCAGTAGTTTCTCAATACGCTGCAATAGCTGCTTTTGAGTTAGCAGAGGAAGAGGTCTTGAGGTTTAAAAGAGAATTTATAAAAAGAAGGGACTTGATTTTAAGGCGTCTTGATAAATTATCAAATTATTTTTCATATAAAAGACCAAATTCGGCTTATTTTGTTTTTCCAAAAATCCTAAAGGAATGTTCTTCAAGGGATATTGCTTTGGATTTGTTGTATAAAGCCAAGGTAGCAACAGTTTCTGGAATCGCTTTTGGTCCGATAGGTGAAAATCATATACGAATATCTTTTGGGGTAACTGAAGAAAAAATAAATGAGGCGTTCGATAGAATAGAACAATACTTTAAGGAGCAGCAATGAAAAAAGTATTTAAGAAAATCGTAACTTGGATTCTAAGAATATTAACAAGGATAACCATCTGGAGACATAAGCCGCAGATTATTGGTATAGTTGGCAATTTAGGAAAAACGGAAACCAAGGAAGCAATCAAAGAAAAATTATCTAAAAAATTTGATTGTCGAGCTAATCCCAGAAGTTATAATACTGAAATTGGCCTTCCGCTTGCCGTACTATATCTACCATCAGGCAATTCTTCCTTTTGGGCATGGTTTAAAATCTTATCAAGAGGAATATCTATTGCTTTATTTAGTAAAAAATTTCCTAAAATATTAATCTTGGAGCTGGGAGCAATTTTCCCGGGTGAAATGGATTATCTTTTAACTATTGTTCAACCTAAATACCTTATTTGTACGAATATAAGTTTAGATTTCGAAGCATCGTCCGATGAACTAGAGATAAGAGCAAAAGAAATAGAAAAAGCAATTAAAGCGGTACCTAAAAATGGTCTGGTGATCATTAATGCTGATGATCCTTGGCTAATAAATATTAGAGATAAAGCATCGGCAAAAATTGTAAGCTATACTAAAGAGAATGAATCAAAAGATTATCCAATATTAATTTCGGAAGTACTTAATAAAGAATTAGAACTAAGAGTAAACAATAATGATTTATAGGGATTATGTGTATGGGAAGGTTAATATTTCAGACCCTATTATTATCGAAATAATTAATTCTAACCCAGTTCAAAGATTAAAAAATATAAGCCAGCATGGTCCAAGTGTTTATAATAAGTATTATACAAAAAGAATTATTACTAGATTTGAACATAGTGTAGGTGTTTATCTTTTGCTTAAGCGTTTTTCAGTTTCTGTAGAAGAACAGGTTGCAGGATTGTTGTACGATGTAGGACATACGGTTTTTTCTCATGCAATTGATTTTTTGTTTCCAGAGGAAAATAGCGAGTATGATAAAAAGTATCATAGAGAATTAATTAACAAATCAGATATTCCTCTAATACTGAAAAAGTATCATATAGATTTAAAAAAAGTTCTTAATGACAACAATTTTCCTATCATGGAAAAGCCGTTACCAGATTTATGTGCAGATCGGATTGATTATTTTTTAAGAGACCCTTATTTAGCAAAAAATTTTAATACCAAAGATTTATTAAATAATTTAATAGTTTTGAATAGAAATATTGTTTTTAAAAATAGGAAGATTGCACTGTCTTTTGCTGATAATTATATGAAAATCAATGAGCTATTTTGGGCAAATCCTTTTGAGGAATTACTATATTTTATTATGGTTGATGTAATAAAGATAGCGTTTGAAAAAAAGATTATTCAACATGAAGATTTATTTTTGAACGAAAAGAAATTTTTAGAAAAATTGAAAAAATCAAATAATAAAGATATTTTTAAGAAATTAAAATTGTTAAAGAATATGAAAAGAGAAAAATTAATAGTTTCAGGAAATGAAATTGCTAATAGTTATTTAGTTAAAAGCAAAATTAGAATTGTTGATCCTTTAGTGTTGGATGGTAAAAAATTAAAAAGATTATCTTTCTTGGAAACAAACTATAAAAAATCATCTGATGATTTTTACAATAAGCAATCAAAGGAAAGATGGGTTGGGTATGAAAAGTAAAAGACAAAAGGTGGTTGTAGCTATGAGCGGTGGAGTTGATTCATCTGTGGCCGCATTTTTACTCAAAGAGCAAGGGTATGATGTTATCGGTGTTTTTATGCGCTTTTGGTCTTCGGATCAGCCGAAGAATGTACCTTTTTGCGCTTTTGAAAATCTTTGTTGTTCTGCAGAGGCAATGCAGGTTGCTCTTGAAACTGCTAATAAACTAAAAATTCTTTTTCATGTGTTGGATTTAAGGGATTTTTTCAAAAAGAATATTGTTGATTATTTTATAGATGAATATTTATCTGGTAGAACACCTAATCCATGTATTGTATGTGGGCAAAAAATAAAATTCAGTGCTTTATTCCATAAAGCCATTGATATATTTGAAGCAGATTATTTTGCAACTGGTCATTATGCAAGAGTGGACAGTTATGAAAGATTAATAAATGGTAAAAAAGAAAAAATGTTTAGGCTTTTAAAAGGTACTGATAGTAATAAAGATCAGAGTTACTTTTTATATACAGCTATACAGAAAGTATTAAAGCATTTTTTACTTCCTATAGGTGGTTATAGAAAAGAAGAAGTAAGAAGGATCGCTAAAGAAAGTAATCTTCCTTCATATAATAGGAAGGAGAGCCAGGAAATTTGTTTTGTTCCCTTCGGTGATTATCGTCAGTTTTTAGAGAGCCAGGTTGAACCGGAAAAATTCAAAGCAGGAAAAATCATTAATGCTAAAGGCGAAATCTTAGGACAGCATAATGGAATAGCTTTTTATACGGTAGGTCAAAGAAAGGGTATTGGTATTGCGGCGAAAGAGCCATTGTATGTTATAGATATCAATTCGAAAGATAATATATTGGTTGTAGGGAAAGAAAAAGATTTATATAGAAAATCTTTATTGGCAGAAAATATAAATTGGATTTCTGGAAAAGCACCAACAAAAGTTACGGATATTAAATCAAAGATACGTTATGCAATGAAAGAACAGAAAGCAGATATTCATCCAGAAAAAGATAAGTTCAAATTAACTTTTAAAACACCACAAAGAGCTATAACGTCAGGACAGTCAGCTGTTTTCTATGATGGTGAAGAAGTGCTTGGCGGCGGGATTATTGATCATGTTTTGTAAATGAAATGAATAAGTTACGAAACATTTGAGACTCCTGCAAATAACTAAGGAGTTTCCAATATGCATATCAAAGCCTTGTGGTATAAGACTAATTTGCA
>PFOW01000054.1 GCA_002792735.1 bacterium CG_4_10_14_0_2_um_filter_33_32 | reverse complement strand
CTTATTATATTTATGTTATTCTTAAATTAAGATAATGGAGAAAAAAATTGGGAATCCTAGGTGGATCAAAAGATTTCTTTGGAATAGATATCGGTGCTTCATCGGTTAGATTAGTTCAGCTTAAACATTCGGCTGGACGTTATAATCTAGTAAGCTAT
This sequence comes from bacterium CG_4_10_14_0_2_um_filter_33_32, assembly GCA_002792735.1. Taxonomy (NCBI): domain Bacteria; species bacterium CG_4_10_14_0_2_um_filter_33_32. Next base: position 6,462 of record PFOW01000054.1, on the reverse strand, counting down.
GGTGGAGTAAATATACCTATCGGTTTGTCTCAAAGTGATAGTCCTACCGATATGAAGCAATTATCCGAGATAATTAAAAAACTAGTTAAGGATTATAAGGTTAGCACTAAAAATGTTGTCGCAGCTTTACCTGGTTCTGATACATTTACGGCAATTGTTAAAATACCTCAAATGTCCTCTTCTGATATAGGAAAAGCTGTAAAATGGCAGGTAGAGCAAAATATTCCTTTAAAGATTGATGAAATTAGATATGATTGGCAAATGATTAATCCTGCCACTGGTGATTCAAGAGAAATGACAGTGATGATATTTGCTGCACCTAATGACAAAATTAACCGTTTAATGAAAATATTAGAAGGTGCTGATCTTTCAGTGCTTTTTATTGAGTCATCCTCGGTTGCTTTAAGTCGTTCCTTAGGTCAAACACAGGGTTTAAAAGCAATGGTTGTTGATATAGGCGCTATGACTACTGAAATTGCTATTGTGCAGGACGAAATCATTTTCCACTCCAGAAGTTTACCTGTTGCAGGTTACGCTTTTACTAGAGCAATGTCTCAGAATTTAGGTTTGGATTTAAATCAAGCTGAACAGTTTAAAAGAAAATTTGGTTTAGCTAAAGAAAAGCTAGAAGGCGAAATATTAAAAAATCTACAGCCTCTTTTAAATGGAATTGTTGATGAAATAAAAAGGTCAATGAAGTATTATCAGGAGCAATTTAATGACAGTGTTGAAAAGATTATTCTTTCCGGTGGTAGCGCCCGTCTTATAGGATTAACTGCATATCTTTCGGAGATTTTAGAAACAGATATTCAGATAGGTGCACCTTGGGCAGATATTTCTTATCCTGCATCAATCCAGCAAAGTATTATGGATACATTTACAGAATATTCAACGGCCGTAGGTTTAGCAAAAAGGTAAGTTATGAAAATTAATTTACTCCCCCTAAAAAAAGAACAAGAGAAACAGAGAAAAAAGATAAGCATTTCTTTAATCTCCGTATCTTTTATAATTCTGGCTGTTTTAGGAGGGATATTTTTTATTGTTTTTGGAACAAATTTGTATTTGAAATCACGAATTAGTTCGCTCAGCAATAAGATTAAAGAAAAAAATGATGGTATCGGACAGTATTCCAAGATAGAGACAAAAGTAAATAATGTGGTTACCGGCTTAGATAATATTAAGCAAATTTTAGATAGCCGTATAAATTGGGAAGATCTTTTAGCTGAGATAGAAACATTTATGCCGAAAGAATCTTTTTTAACAAGTTTAGCAATTACTAGGGAAGATATAACATTTAACGTTAAAACACGATCTATCGGTAAAGTCGCAGAATTTATTGAGTCTTTGCGTAATTATGAAATATCAATTACTGATTCTAGCAATAACCAAGATCAATCTGTAACGGCTACTAATGATGTGAGTAATACTGCTACTAGCTCGGATGAGGATGACCCAAACAAAGTTAAATTATTTAATAATATAGACATTTCTGACTATGCTAAGGAAAATAAAAGTATTGATGTTGGAGAAGGGAAGATGGAACAAGTTACTTATTATTCATTAGAAATAAAAGCAAAAATTTCAGAGGTATTATGGTCGAAGAATCAAAAATAGAAAAATATTCCTCATATGCTTATATAATATTTGGACTTTCGCTTGTAATAACAATCGCTGTTTTACTTTTTATCATAAAACCATTATGGGAAAATAATAAAATCAAACAAGGTGTTGTAAAAAACAAGGAATCTAAATTAAGCTATCTCGAAGATAAATTAGGCAAACTTGAGAAACTAAGTTCCAAAGAAAATGAAATAAATGATATTAATAAGAAAATTTCCGCTGCTTTGCCCACATTTAAGGATAAATCAAAGCTATTTATGCAATTTGAAGGTTTAAAAGTTGATAATGGTTTTTTTAATGCAAGTTTTGGAGGGGGCTCTGATTCTGCTAATGCTGAAAATACTATTACAGGTGTCAGCGAAATGTCATATTCTTTAGAGACCAAAAGCATAACCTATGATTCTTTGAAAAATTTTCTTAAAAACTATAAAAGCGCTTTAAGATTATTAAGAGTTGATAGGTTAGATATTAAATTGGCTGAAGAAGGCAAAGAAATTATAGGATCTCAAATGGATGTGAAAACGTTTTATCGTTCTTCGGACAATGGAGATCAGCAATGAATAAAAACAAAAATACTCAGGTAGCCGTTATAATAATTTCCATCGCTATATTGATTGGCTGTGCTTACTTTTTAATCCAATCACTTGGGATCGGTAAAAGTAAAACACAAGCTAGTGAAGATCAGACAGAAACTATACCTGCTCCATTTGATGTAAGTGTGTTTGATAATAATCCAGACGATCCAAGAGTGCAAACACTAAATAAATTGAAAGGCTATAAAGACTATGTGGTTCCAACGCCAACTGATCTTGTGAAGCCTAATCCTTTTAAAGAAGAAGTTTCCACGGAAACACAACAATAATTATGTTTATTAAAGACCAAAAAAGATTTGAAAATTTTCTAGTAGAGCTTAAAATTTTAACACCTCCACAGCTGGAAAATATTAAAGCGGAAAGCGCAAAGACAGGAAAAACCATAGATGAAGAGGTTCTTGCTAAAGGTTTAGCTTCAGAGGAAGATATTATAAAGATTAAGGCATTGTCATCTGGCATTCCTTACGTAAACCTAAGCAGTAAAAGAATTGACGTTAAAGTATTAAGAGTTCTAAGTAAAGAATACTGTGAAAGACACTCAGTAGTTCCTTTTGATATAGTTACTGGCCAGCTTAAGGTTGCAATGTTAGATCCTTATGATGTTCAGACGATTGATTTTATTGAGAAAAAAACTTCTCTTATGGTAATTTCTCATATTGGATCAAAGAAAAGTATTCAATTTGTAATATCACAATATCAGAATTACCAATCTGAATTAGTAGAGGTTTTAAAAGGTATTGATGATGGTTCTAAGGAAGCGGAAGATATTAAACAAGAAGAGAAATCAGATCAGCAAGATGTAGAAAAGATTGTTCAGGATGCTCCAATTACAAGGGCAGTAAATACTATTCTCGAATTTGCTGTCAAGTCTAGAGCTTCTGATATTCATATTGAGCCTCGCGATAAAGTGATAAAAGTTCGTTATAGGGTTGACGGAATATTACTGGATGTAATGACGCTGTCCAAGCATATTCATCCGGCCTTAATTTCAAGAATTAAAATTCTTTCAAATCTTAAAATAGATGAACATCGAGTCCCTCAAGACGGTAGATTTCAAATTGATCTTGAAAATCGTGAGATTGATTTGAGGGTTTCTATTTCTCCAATAGTTTTTGGTGAAAAGGTTGTTATCCGTCTACTCGATAAGTCAGGCAAGCTTATTACTTTGGAAAAATTAGGATTGGCAGGTATTGCTTTTAAGCTTGTAGATGAAGGCTCGCGAAAACCTTGGGGTATGATTCTTTCTACCGGTCCTACCGGTTCAGGAAAATCAACAACTCTTTATGCTGTTTTAAGTAAAATTAATTCTGCGGCTGTGAATATAGTTACCCTTGAAGACCCCGTTGAATATAACATCGATGGTATTAATCAGATACAAGTTAATCCAAAAGTAGGACTTACTTTTGCGTCTGGATTAAGATCAGTTTTAAGACAAGACCCTGATGTTATTATGGTTGGAGAAATTCGAGATAAAGAAACAGCAGATCTTGCTGTTCAATCTGCATTAACGGGTCATGTTGTTTTATCAACATTGCACACCAATACAGCCTCAGGCGTTCTTCCTCGTCTTCTTGATATGGAAATTGAACCATTTCTTATTGCTTCTACGGTAAATACCGTTGTGGGTCAAAGGTTAGTTAGGGTAATCTGTTCAAAGTGTAAAGAAGAATATAAGGCTACACAAACAGAAATAGACGCTGTAAAGAGTACTGTAGGGAGCTTGCTTCCTAAAAAAGGAGACTCTCACGCAGATAAAGCTTTTGAAGATTTAGGATATAAAGGTTTACCATTTGTTGATGTAACGCCTTACACTCTTTATAGAGGTAAAGGGTGTGAAGAATGTCGTAACACGGGCTATACTGGAAGAATTGGAATTTTCGAAGTATTTCATGTTTCAGAAAAAATGGGCAAATTACTTTTAACTAATGCAACTAGTGACGATATTGAAGATGCGGCAGTTTCAGAAGGCATGATAATTATGAAACAAGATGGTTACCTTAAGGCGTTGGCAGGTATTACAACATTACAGGAAGTTGCCAGAGTAGCAAGATAACGCTAAAAATAATATATAAATATAATATTGATAAAATTTTAAGAAGAACAAAAATGAAAATTGAAGAACTAATTGAAGAAGTACTTAATCAAAATGCCTCAGATTTGCATCTTTCTGTTAATTTACCCCCGACTATAAGAGTAGACGGTTATTTAAGGTCGCTAAATCAGTATTCCAAGCTTTCGCCAACCGAGATCAAGGATCTTACTTTTTCCATTCTTAATGATATCCAGAAGGAAATTCTTATTAGAGATAAAGAAATAGATTTTTCCTTCAGTCACGGTGATATAGCAAGGTTTAGGGCTAATGCTTATCATCAAAAGGGCTGTTTAAGCTTAGCTTTAAGGCTTATACCTGTAAAAATTAGAACAATTGACGAATTAGGGGTACCTAAAATTTGTAATAGATTTACAGAATATTCTCAGGGTTTTGTGCTTGTTACGGGTCCCACGGGTCATGGAAAGTCTACAACTCTTGCGGCAATGGTTGATAAAATTAACGAGGAAAAAGGCGGTCACATAATAACCGTTGAAGATCCTATTGAATATAACCATGTTAATAAAAAAGCTATTATTGCTCAGAGAGAATTGCATTATGATACCCGTTCGTTCGCCTCTGCCTTAAGGGCCATACTTAGAGAAGACCCGGATGTTGTGTTGGTTGGAGAGATGAGGGATCTTGAAACCATTTCAACCGCGATTACTATCGCAGAAACCGGTCATTTAGTATTTGCAACATTACATACTAATAATGCTACACAGACAGTTGATAGAATAATTGATGTTTTCCCGGCTCACCAACAGCAGCAAATCAGAACTCAGCTGGCTGGTATATTAGTGGGGATAGTATCACAAAGATTAATTCCGGCGATTGGCGGAGGTAGGGTTGTGGCAAGTGAAATTTTGATGATTAATTCTGCAGCCAGAAATATTATCAGGGAAGCTAAAACTCATCAGTTGGAAGCAGTGATACAAACAGGAGCTGATCAGGGTATGCAAACCATTGATTCTGATTTAGCTAGGTTAGTCAGGTCAGGAAAAATATCCATGGACGAGGCAAGAAATTATGCGTTAGATCTCCATCAATTAGAAAGATATTTAATGAAATAATATGCAAAAATTTACCTACAGAGCAAAAAATAATACTGGAGAAACTCTAATAGGTGAAATAGAGTCGACTAGCGAGAATTCGGCCGCACGTGTACTTATTACAAAAAAGCTTTTTCCGATTGAGATAAAGAATATTACCGCAAGAACAGAAAATCCTTTAGAAAAAATCCCTTTTTTATCTTTTTTAGACGGTATCTCAAAGAAAAAGAAAGCCGTAGCCATGAGACAGCTTTCGGCTCTTATAAATGCCGGACTATCTTTAACCCAATCTTTACTTACCATGTCTAAAGAGTCCGGTAATCAAAAACTAAAAAATGTTTTTAATGATGTTCTTCGTGATGTAGAAGGCGGAACTTCATTAACTCAGGCTTTTTCAAGTCACCCAAGGGCTTTTTCTCCCCTTGATATTAGTCTAATTAATGCAGGGGAGAGATCCGGAACGCTCGATAAAGTTTTAAAAAGATTAGCTAACCAGCTCGAAAAAGAAGCTGAATTAATTTCCAAACTTCGAGGCGCTATGATTTATCCTGCCTTTGTTTTGATAGCTGTTGTCGGAGTTATAGCCTTAATGCTTTTATATGTTGTGCCGAAATTAACTGAGCTATATCAGGATTTTAAAGGAAATATTCCGGCAGTAACTCAGTTTTTAATCAATCTAAGTAATTTTTCTAAAAGTTATTGGTGGGCTATTATTTTAATTATTGTAGTTACAGCCGCCGGCTTTAAGTCTTTTATAAATACAGAAATTGGCAGAAAATATTGGGATTTTTTCAAAATAAAAGCACCTATATTTAACGTGCTTATTGTTAAGATATATCTTGCAAGGTTTACTAGAACTTTAGGCACATTGATCGGGGCAGGTGTTCCTGTTTTGGATTCTTTAAGGATAACATCCGATTCTGTTGGTAATGTGGTATATAAGCAAGCATTGTTAGATGCTACTGAAAAAGTAAAGAGTGGTACTGCTTTATCGACACCTCTTGCTGATTCGTCTTTGTTTCCAGCTACAGTTAGTCAAATGATTAAAGTTGGGGAGCAAACAGGTGATATAGATGGTATGTTAGATAGTTTAGCTAATTACTATGAA
>PFOW01000053.1 GCA_002792735.1 bacterium CG_4_10_14_0_2_um_filter_33_32 | reverse complement strand
ATTATTTAAGAAACTTGCCAGTGCCACTTTTATCAGAATTTGCCCAACAAAAAATCGCTGATTTAGTCCGCAAATCCCATGAATCTCGCAAAAAATCCAAACAACTCCTAGGCGAAGCAAAAAGAAAAGTTGAAGAATTAATCGAGAGCGGAATATGAAACTAGGATTTAAGTTTGATTTAGAAAATGGCACTATTAAGCCTCAACACGAGAGAAATACCACTTATATTAAAGACTTAAGACGATTTTTTGCGGGATTACTTTTTACGCTTTTCTCGATATTTATTCTGGCAGTGATTTGGGATAAGTTCTTTTATTTGGCCCCGTATGTTAATTTTGTGTGGGGTAATGCCGTACGTTTATTGTGGACACTTTTATTTAGTATTCTGGGGCTAGGTATTGTTTACGATTTCTATCGCAGTATTTTCTATTTCTATGGAGTTTAAAAGTGTTAATAGTAACTTTCTGTTTTATATATTTAGTGCGGTGTTTGCATTTATTCTGGGTTTTAAAATTGATGACGTTTATATGAAAATTAATTTACCAAAAATTTAAAAATCGTAATCATTCAATTAATATTTTATCAAATCATTATTTTGATATAGCCGAAACCGCATTTAGTGCGGTTTTTTCTAATGTTTTCATGAAATTGAAAAATTGTTTTTTTGATGTAAATTTATCTTGAACTGTTTTAAGCCCAGCCCTTGAAAATCTGTCTCTTGTTTTTTTATCATTCATAAGCTTTTCTATTTTTTGAGCAAGAATGCTGGAATCATTAGGTGGAATTAGGTATCCATTATAGGAATCACTTATAATTTCGGGCACTCCTCCTACTTTTGTGCCAATAACAGGCAGACCGCAAGCCATGGATTCGATAAACACTTGCCCGAATGTTTCATTTTCAGAAGGCAAAACAAATATATCAGATTCCCTGTAAACCTCGGGCATCTCGTTTAATTTAAACATTTTTACAATAGCTTGAGATTCAATATTATGAAGTTTTATATAACCTAAAAGCATCTCATATGCTTGATCAAATTCGTTTTTTAAGTGATCCGGCGGTTTGCCTACAGCAATAAGAAGTTTTAAATTTGGATACCTTGGCGCAAGCTTTGAAAATGCTTGCATTAAGTTAATTATCCCTTTTTCTTTAAGTATATTCTTCCTTCCTTGAATAATTCTAGTAGCCGTAAGAATGATTTTGTCTTCAGGCGATATTTGCAATTGCTTTCGAAGGTTATCATTTGAAGTTTTATTTTTATTAAATTCATCTGTGTTTACACCTAAGTAGTCAGTGGATAAATTATCTATGTTAGCACCTTTATGAAAACAATCGCCCTCAACGCTTTTACTGACACAACTTATTTTATTCCACATAAGCTGATTGATAAGCTCTACCTGAAGTCCTGAAGTTGTAAAAGAGTGGAGTCTTAAAACCAAAGGTTTTTTATTTAAAATAGCTATCATATTAAGAAGCAAACTATAAGCAGGGGGTAGGCCTAGGTGAAAATTTTCAGCACAAATAATATCAATATCATGTTTAATAATAATATTTTCTACTGTCTTGGCAAAAGATTGTGATTTTTCTGTAATTTCCTTACTGGAATAATTTCTTGGCAAAGCTATATCTTTGTCAAAATAAGTAATAACGCTCCCGGATTCCTCAATACTGCTATCTTTATATGTAGGCAGCATAATAACCGTTTTAAGCTGGGTTTGATTTTTACAATAATTAATTAAATTAATGATGTAACGTTCAACGCCGCCTATACTTTCATAGGGGGAAATTGGGCTAATAAATAAAATGTTCATAATATACTTCTTTCTTATGAATGGTTTGATAGAGAAACAAAGTGAGGATGATTATAGCGAGAACGTCACGATCACTAGTTTTCATGCTTATTATACCTCATTTACCGCAAATTAGATACCGTTTTTAAAAAAATCCAGAAATTATAGAAAATGAGTTTATTTTTGAATAGTTGTTATTTTCTACATAATTTATTAAAATGCTGGATCAAGGCATTGTTCTTTGAAATTTATTTCCAGTAAATAAGGAGGGGATGAAAGTTGATTTCTAATCGGAATATATTTTTTGCTATTCTTGCTGTAGTAGGGGTTACGACCTGTTTTTTGTTTTTTTGCCAGCAAAAAGGAAATAGTAGCAATAAGATATCAATTAAACCTGCATTAACCACAGAAATAAAAGAGAGTTCAGATCAAAATAATAATGCGACCGCTTGGAACATTTATAAAAATAATCAACATAAGTTTTTAATGAAATATCCTAAAGGTTGGCATATTACTGAAAATACAGACGGAGAAGGAGATTGTATCATTACAAACTTCAAATATCCAAGTGATGTACGCGTCACG
>PFOW01000052.1 GCA_002792735.1 bacterium CG_4_10_14_0_2_um_filter_33_32 | reverse complement strand
TGATGGTCTGCACTCAAACTCATCCCTTCCAGATGTTAAACCTACTATTTTAAATTGCTCTGGATTATGTTTATCAAGAAAACTAACTGGCACCCCCATTATGCCTTTATAATCACTTGGGATATTTTTCACCAACGACACTTCTATCGCATCATAATTATCATATTTATCAAATGATTTTTTTGTTACAAACTTGATCACCTCCGCTTTGGTCATAAGTGGTAGTGGTTGGTGACGGCGCCCATGGTCAATATTGGTAAACCAGCGAACGCCTTGCACTCGGGTTACATAAACCTTTTTACCACTTTCGTTTGTCTTAATTTCACGAACTTGATCTAAATTAGCAATCTTTTCTGGTATCTCAAAAAACATTGCGCCAGCATTGACTTTGTAATTATTACCTAACCAAACTTTATTCTCTTTAAGTAATGGAAATACTTCTTTGTAGGTAATTGCGTTCAAGTTGCCGATGATCAAAAACTTTTTATCATAATCAACGAGTTGTTTTATGTATTCGCGAAACAGACTGAATGGTGGATTAGTCACCACAATATCAGATTGTTCAAGCAACTCGACGCATTCTGGGCTACGAAAGTTGCCATCGCCTTCTAGCGGCGTCCATTCATTGTGTTTGTTTGCCCTTAACTGCTTAGCAACATCCTTTAAATTGAATTCGCCGTCGCCGTCTATGTCGCGCACTTCACTAACAATAAATTTATTGGCGGTTATCTTCGGACGACCTTTTGATTTTGTGAGAGTTTTATCGTAGTCTATCAAATCCAGTAGCGTGTTGGCTACGGGCGAAGGCTTGTAGCTGGTAGTGATCAGCTTTTTCAATCCAAGCTTGCTAAAATTTAATACAAAATAGCGAAAGAAATTACTCTCAAAAGGATCGTCGCAGTTGCAATACACCACCTTGCCTAGGAATACATCAGGGCTGTATTCCAAATACGCCTCAATCTCTTTTTGAATATCGCCGTATTGGGTATAAAACTCATCGTTCTTTACCCGTTTTGCGTTTGTAAGATTATTGTTTGCCACAATTATTTTCCTCTTTCTATATCAGATTGCTGTTGCATCCATGCATCTCCAACCACCTCAATTTCTTTATATTCTTCCTCGTCCATTCTTCTTCGTCTATCATCTAAAATTTCGTCTTCAAACTCAAAATAGAGCGTCCCTTGCGGCCGTCTTTGATAACCCAACAATTCCATAGCAAAACTAGACAAGTTATTAACTTTGCCGTTGATTTTTATTTTATCGTTTTCTACTACTTCGGCAATGATATTTGAATCTCTTGTAAAAGTTAGCTTTGATCCGACAGGTATTCCATATTTTGCAAAATGAAATCTTGAGCGTCTTTCTTTTACTCTATCAACTTCTTTTTCTTGTTCCGGGGTTAATCCGCTATCAATCTTGGTTTCACTAATTTCTACTCGTTTTAATGCAAGCGCCGCATATTCTGGGTTCATCTTAAAAAACTCACGACTGTCTCTCGCGCGACGGTCAGCAAATATAGAGTGTAACCATTTTTCCTCTCTTTCAGCGTCTTCTACTGTTGCCGCGTAATAAACCTCAAACGGAAGTGGTACGCCTGTTCGATCTAATTGCCTGAGCCTTTCTTTAACATCGCCATGAGTAAAACCAATTTTTACATACTCTGGCATTGATTCATTTTTTAAAATGTAGACAATTTGATTCTTGCACATAAATTTATTTAAATAATTCCGCCGTCGGCACGCCGAAGACTTTGGCTATTTTTTCTAAAGTATCAACTGTCGAATTCGGACTTTCGCCTGTTTCTATCTTTACAGCTATTATGCCATTTTCCCATCATAATCAAAAGTCCTTTATGAAACCAGTAATCCCATTACGAGACGGGATTTTCTTAAAAGGATGGGTTCGAACTTCCGCATTGCCGACCGCACGCTGGCGTGCGATTTTCCGCCCCAGGCGGATCAGCCTTGGGCTGACAAGACTACTCATCTTCAATTCAGAGCGGAGAGGGTGGGATTTGAACCCACGGTACCCTTGCGGGCACAACAGTTTTCAAGACTGTCTCGATAAACCAGACTCCGACACCTCTCCGCTCTGAATTGAAACTAATCTACTATCTCTTTTTTAAAGTATTCTGTAATAAATATTGTAACCTTTCTCTTCCCTTGCCTGATTTTAGAAACAATTCTTCCCTTTTTGCGTCTACTTTACTTATAAAAGCTTCGTAATATATTAGTTTCCAAGGAATCCCTAATTTAGTAGATTTAACTTTACGGTTATTATGACTATCAATCCTCTCCCTCAAATTATCCGTAGAGCCTTTATAAGTCTTATCTAATTTACTACTATAAATAATATAAACGTAATACATATAATTGTTAATATTAAACAGTTTTTCCGCCCCAGGCGGATCAGCCTTGAGCTGACAAGACTATCCGAATAAGCCACTATGCGACCCTTCCAGACAAAACCTTTCAATCCCTAAAACAATTATAACAAATTATTTGCGAAAATTCGCGATTGCATTAGCGATTAATCCTTAGCTAAAACAACTCCCCAAACTTCTTTTACTCCGAATTCTTTTAATTCTTTCGCGCATTCTTCCAATGTTGAGCCAGTTGTAAAAACATCATCAACCAAAAATACCCTTTTTTGATCGATTTTATCAACTACCTTAAAGGCCGAGGCAACATTTTCTAATCTTTCTTTTCTTGACAGTCCTATTTGGCTCTGTGTATTTTTAACTCTCTCTAGAACATTTTTTTGAAATGGAATATTTAATTTATCCGAAATACCCCTTGCTAAGATTTCAGATTGATTAAATCCTCTCCAGCTTAATCTATGTTTATTTAAAGGAACGGCAACTAAAACACCATCATCAAAATCCAATTTCCCCTCTAAATAATCAGCAAGCAACAGTGAAAGTGATTGACCAACTTCTTTTACAAAATTGTATTTGAATCCCCAGATAGCTTTTTTTAATATCTCGTCACTATAATAGCCGAGAAATAATATCCCTTTTAAATTAGAATTTCTTCTACAAGAATCGCAAAGTTTTCTATCTGTTGTAAGCATGTTGCATTTGGAACAAAAAATAGAATTAATAATTTTTATTCTTCCTTGACAATCATTACATAGCCAATCACCCTCTTTATTGCAATTAACACAATGGGGAGGGAAAAATAAATCTATTAGAAATTTTTTTGCTGAATTAATCAATATAAATATTATAATTTCATAAAAAAATAAAGCAAAGTACATAAAATCACCCTTGTATGTTTATAAAAACTTTTCTATAATTTAGTAAGAAATTATCTCGTATTTTAGTTGCTATGCAATTAATCAAATAAATAATAATCATGCCCGCCCTCACTAAAGTTTTTGGCGGACTTCAGCTCCGGTAAGAAATATATATTCCGGAGCTTCAGGAGGAAAAATGCTAGGAAAAAAGCCTAAAGAAACAAAGGAAAAAGACATAGATATTATTGAATCTGAAATGAACAAAATCCCTGAAATTTCGAATACTAATGAATGGATGGAAGAACTAGAAGGCCAGTTAGCAATAGATGTTTTTCAATCGGGAGATGAAATAGTCATCAAAGCTCCTATCGCAGGCGTAAAACCGGAAGATATTGATATTTCTATAAATGACGATGCAGTAACAGTTCGAGGAGAAAGAAAAAAAGAAAAAGAAACTAAACAAGAAGATTACTACTGCCAAGAATGCTACTGGGGATCATTTTCCAGATCCGTTATATTACCTGTTGGCGTTGCAGCAGATAAAGCAAAGGCAGTCTTCAAAGACGGTATTTTAACTATTTCTTTACCTAAAGCCACATCCATTAAAGTAAAGAAGCTTAAGGTAAGAAGCCTTTAATATAAATATGGAAATTACTTGGTTAGGACAAGCTTGTTTCAAATTAGAAGGTAAGGACAGTACTTTAGTTATTGATCCTTTTGATCCTGCTACTGGCTTAAAATTACCAAAAAGTTTATCCGCAAATCTATTGCTTATAACTCATGAGCATCATGACCATAACTACCGTCAAGGAGTTTCTGGAAATCCTTATGAAATAAACTCTCCCGGAGAATATGAAGTAGCAGGAGCTACAGTAACAGGAATAACAGCATTTCATGATAAAAAGAATGGTGAAGAACGCGGCAAGATAACGATATATTTAATGGAGTTTGAAGGAATCAAAATTTGTCACCTTGGAGACCTTGGACAAGACCTAAGTGATGATGAAATTGATAAACTTGGCACAGTTGATATTCTCATGATTCCTGTTGGATCAACTTATACAATTGACGGCGAAGAAGCGGCAAAAATTGTAGGAGAAATTGAACCAAAAATCGTAATCCCTATGCACTATAAAATACCCGGAGTTAATACACCTTTAGAATTAGAACCAGTAGATAAATTTCAGAAAAAATTCGAAGGAAAGGTTGAACAAGAAGATAAATTAAAAATAAAGGCAGCTAATCTGCCTCAAGAACTAAAAGTTGTCGTCCTAAAATCGCAAGGAAAGTAATATTTAACTTTTCTTAGCTTTAATTTTTGTTTTGCTTCTTAAACATCGGGTACAAAGTCGTACTCTAGTCTCTGCCCCATCTATATTGATTTTTTTATACTGCAAATTAGGAAGCCACTTTCTGTTTGTCTTTCTGTTCGAATGACTTACATTATGACCGAACGTAGTACCCTTTCCGCAAATGTCACAGACTCGCATTATTTATCTCCTTATCTCTATGAATATTTTGATTATTATAATAAAATAAACACAAGAAATTGTAACACGTGTATCTAAAGGGGTCAAGAAATAATGTTATTCGATTTATTAAACCAATCAGTAATAAGCATATTATTCCTAGCAATTGGACTGGTTATTGCGATTACTTTTCATGAATTTTCTCATGCAGCAATGGCAACATTTTTAGGAGATATTACTCCCCGATTGGAAGGAAGATTAACACTAAACCCAATTCGCCATTTAGATTTATGGGGCAGCTTATTTTTATTAATCGCAGGATTCGGATGGGGTAAACCAGTACCATTCAATCCTAATTTTATTAAATATGGCAAATGGGGCATTGCGGCAATAGGAGCAGTAGGTCCACTTTCAAACATATTCATTGCATTTGTATTTATAGTTGTTATGAAATTCGGTATAGTCCCGGCTTCTTTCGCAAATTTATTTATGGTAATTATATTTATAAATCTACTGCTAGCTATATTCAATTTAATACCAATTTCTCCATTAGACGGATCGAAAATTTTGCAAGCTCTCCTACCTGAATCTAAACAAGAATTTGTTGAAAAATTAGAAAAACAAGGCCCCATCATACTGTTGGCAATATTAGTTTTGGATAATTTTTTCGGATTTCATATTCTTTCATCAATCATAAATCCAATATTTAATTTTGTTTGGAATATTTTGAATTTCTAAATCAAAACTTATTTGTTATAATAAAAATGCCTGGAAGAACGTTCAAAATATTCCGAGCTAACAACTTCTACATCGGGAGTCTAAAAGTCCCTAATGCCTTGGCATTAGCGGTGCAGACACCCACTTAGATTACCAGAATCGGAATATTAATAAACGATCTTTCGGGCTGTTATTATCTTATTAAAAGTGATCTCCGAGTGGAGATTTTTATATTTATAATTAGAATGTATAATTTAAAGTGATATCTGTTTTACGGGGAGTAGCATAGCGGCCTAGTGCGCCGGGCTGGGGGTCCGGAGATCGGAGGTTCAAATCCTCTCTCCCCGACCAATCAAGACATTTCAAATTTTCAGGGGAAAGAGCTTGCTCGCTCGCCCCGCCTTCGGCGGGTCTCGCTTCACAAAAAGCCCGTTGTTTGGCGATTAAATCAAACGGCGGGCGAAGCCCGACAAGGACTTGTTTGGAAAGCAGGCGGCGGTTCGTTCCGATTTTTTCCACCAATGATTTGATTTCATCAAATTCGTTGGACGAAGCCAGTTTTTCAGCGTGGTGAGCG
>PFOW01000051.1:275-4502 GCA_002792735.1 bacterium CG_4_10_14_0_2_um_filter_33_32 | reverse complement strand
GATGGTAAAGGTGATAAGGTTAAATGGCCGGATCAAGGATATATAACTAAATATAGTGACCAGCTTGGTATTCCTTTAGAAACAAGTCAAGATTTAGAGAATAAAAAATTTAATGGTGACTATACTTATACCTTTGCTGATAATAATTGTTCAGACAAAAACATTGATGGTTATGGATGTAATAAAAAAACAGCAAAAATCAGAGGCATAATGCGCGGAGGAAGTGCTGTTAATGGGGGTGCGGCTGGTATATATAGAGCAGATATCGATGATGCGCCTTCCCATTCATTTAATCTGTTAGGTTTTAGATGCGCTAAAAATCCTAATTAGTTTTTTCATAAATCATTACGCTTTTTTTGTCGAATATTTTTACAAACCCTTCTTCCTGGCAAATATCATTAATTTTATCGTCTAACCTTTTAAGCTGGAAGTCCTTGTTAAAACTGTTAGCTCTTAGCCAATCGCATCTTGGATTTTTCCTACATTTTTTTAAGGCCTCAAATTCAGCTTCTATATCCAAATTTACGTCAGCTATCACTAGATCATTCCTAAAACTTATTTCTTTATTTATTATTAAATAGTCACATTTATTCGGCGTATAGGGGAAGAGATTGTATATATTTTTATTTTCCAGGTGGGAGCATAAATTTGATTGGCAACATACTTTTTTATCATCAGGTAATATTTTTTTTGCTTCTCTAAAAGCTTGTCTATTATCATTTTTGCTCCATATTTCCTGCAGATTAAATATTATCAGGCCTGATAATTTATTGGCGTTATAAATTGATGTTTTGTAGGTTACAACTATTGAAATTAACAGAGTAAATAAAGCAATAATCAAGATTACTTTTTTCTTATGATAATGAGTTCCTAAAAAAGTAAATATTGCTAAAGTGAGAGGTATCCCTGCAACCAAGAGATATTGGAAACTTGTTTCCCAAAGTCGAGGTGGGGTAGCATATAATTTCATAAGTAAAAAGGGCAGAAAAATTATCCCGTATTTTGGCTTTAAGAAGAGAAATATTCCGCCAGATAATAAAATTGCCCTAAGGGTTTTTATTTTGATTGGATCATTGACCAGTAAATTAATCAATATTAACGGATTTATTGCTATATTTTTTATAGCATCTAGCGTGCCTATGCCTAACTGTTTGTAATACCAATAGGCATAGGGTATACCTTCTGAAAAATACGGTATTAGAATTTTTGTGGCAGCTAGGTAATAGATTATTGAAATAAAAATAGTTAGCAGCCCATGTTTTCCATCTTTTTTATCAAAAATAAGCATGCTTAATCCGACAAATATTGCGACAATCGCCATGGTTTCTTTTGTTAGAAGAAAGAGTAGCAGAAATAAATAATATTTATTTATTTTTTTTCTTTCGATTGATAAAAGCATCCAAGATAATACTGCAAAACCTAAAGCATCGTTGTGGTAATCAAATGCAATGGCTTGTATAGTTCCAAAAAAAGATAAAATAAATATTAAGGCCAGAATACTTAAAACATTACTTTTTGTTTTGTATTGAATAAGTCTATAAATTCCTAGCGCTCCAATTATAATGGCGGCAATTTGAACAATTAGAAGTGTATATGAACCAAAAATATAGTATAGAGGAGCCAATAATACCATTAAAAATTCAAAATGGTCGCCAAGCAGATTGGGTAATTCTCTAATATTATTAGGTCCTAGCTCTAAGTGGGCATATTGGTACAATGACTTATTGAATATTCCCAAGTCCCAGGCATTGGTATGAAGATTATAATGGGACAACAAAGATATTAAAGAATATAATATCGAAAATCCTACAATAATTCCTATTATTATTTTATTGGAGTTTAAGAAATTCAAGATTTTTTTAAGCATAAATGAGTTATTAATTATTTATTTAAAGCAATTATATCAGGGATATAAAAATATTTGTTAAAGTAGCTAAAGCTTGATTGACGATCATATTAAATTAAGGTATAATTAAATAAGTTTTAAAGATGGTTTTGATAACGAAATCAGTATTTCTTTGTTATATTTCATATAAGATATTCAAGGCTTTATAAAGCTCAATATAAGAACTTAAAGATACAATCAACATTAATTTGCGGGGATAAAATGAAACAAGCAAACGGCGGAGAATTAAAAGAAAAATTATTTAGGGTTCTCCATAGCAAATCATTTCTTGCTATTTCTGCGGTTCTTTTAGTTTCGGCATGGGGTTTAATTATTTACGGAGTTTATTTTAGTAAGGAAAATCCTAACAAGGTTATTGCAACCGTTAGTGATAAGAAAATTATCCAAAAGGATTTAAATCAAAAATTATATGAGATAGATACCAAAGGCACTCCGGAAAATCCAGGTAAATTTGATGAGCAGGTTAAAAAAGAAGCCTTAAGGGTTTTAGTGGAAGATTACATTATTGATTTAGAGTCAGGGAAATTAGGTATAAGTATAACCGATGAGGAAATCCAAAAAGAAGCTAAAAATATACCAGATTATGATTCTTTGAGTAGTCAGCAAAAAACAATAGTAAGTAAGAACGCTAAGCTTCAAATTTTACGGACTAAGGTTGAAGGCAAGGTTGTTTCTTTTAGGGAGGGTAAGGTAATTGTTGCAAGATTTGATCAGGAAGGAAAAGATAATAAGAAGTACGCTGAATCATTGATTAATGGTATAAACTCAGACTTAAAATCTGGTAAAATCAGTTTTGAAGCCGCAATGGAAAAAACTAATAATGATACCACTATCGGTAAAAAATCTTTTTCACCTAATGTTACTCTTTTAAGCCACAGTTTTAATAAAAGTTTTTCTGAAAATAGAAACGGTTTGTTTAAAGATGAGGGCTTTGTTGATAAAGCTTTTTCGCTTAAGAAAAATCAAGTTAGTGAGCCGTTTATCGTAAAATATAATAACAAAGAAACTTTATATGCCATGCTTAAAGTCACAGGAAATTATGATTTTTCGTCCAGGTATTTATCAATGGAAGAATGGTTTACAAAGAAAAAAGCTGAATATAATGTTAGTTATCCAACTAATATAAAACCTGTTGCAAAAAATGATTTAAAATCAACTAATAAAAATACAGGTTTAGCAAGTTTAATTCCCAAGGCTTTAGCAGCAGAGAATGGGAGTTGTGGTGGAGGTTTAACCCCTGCCGGAGGTGCTTATCCTACGGCTTTGGAAGTGCAATTTTTTAGCAGACCAGCTCTAGGAGGAGCTCCTATAGCTTTTAGCGGTGCTTCGGCCCGTGTTAATTTTAATCCTGATTCTATAAAAATGAATCTTTTTGGTTCACGATGTAGGGATAGAGGTGTTTACATAACGCCAAATAACGGCACACCTAATGCCAATAGTCTAGGTATGACTAATCAGGCTAATGGAACAGCTGGTGCTAATGGATGGGTAACATTCGGATATAATGACTGTGGAGCTAACACCAGAAGAGGCTTTAGCTGTCATTGCAGTGACGTTCCGGGTGATGCTGATTACTATGTCGTCCAATTTTTTAACAATGGTTTACAAGAACCCGGTTATTGGCAGAGTGTCGAAATGTACGGATCGTCTTACTCTGTTAACGGCAACGGTGTATTTAAGTTTGATGCCAGGCCAAATGGTGATACTAATACGATGAAGGTATATTGGCAGAGAATTCCAAATTTACCAGGAAGAATTACGCCCAATAATGCCCCTAACGTGTCTTTAATAAGTCCTAATGGTGCGAATTTTACCCGTAATTTAGATGGTACAATTACCGTAGCTCTTCAAGCCAGAATAAGGGATATTGATAATGATAGGGTTAGGCTTTATATAAAAATTAGAAAACCTTATGATCCTAATACCGAAGTCCCTGAATATCTAGGTCCTTATGATAGCGGTTTAGTGGCAGTTGATGGCGCAGGAAATTATAATTTTACCATTACTCTTAACCAGTCTGATCTTAATGAAAATGGCAGCTATAAGTGGTCAGCAAAGGGTATGGATGAACGTGGTTTATGGGATACAAGCCCTAATTACACTTTTGGGAAAATGGTTGATGGTAATCCTTCAGTAAATTGGCAGCAGGCATGGGGGTTTACAGTTTCAGACAGTGTTGTTGTTCCCCCATCAAGCGGCGGAAGTTGTAGCATAGCGTTAACTCCAAAAAAGGGAATAGCGCCTTTGAAGACAGATATTAGAGTTACTTATTCTGCGTTACCCCCAGATGCGGTAGATCATCAAGACTGCGTTGCCTGGGA
>PFOW01000051.1:0-259 GCA_002792735.1 bacterium CG_4_10_14_0_2_um_filter_33_32 | reverse complement strand
GCCTGGGATCAATATGGTAATTGTACAAATTATACAAGTAGATACTATTACTGGCAGCACGAAAATTATAGGTTAACTTATCAGGAGTATGATCAGAGTAATAATCCAATCGGAGCAGAGATAATAATCGCTCAAGGTAATAGTGTCCCTCCTACGATCTATAATCACACTTTTAATTACTTACCTAAAACTAGGCACTTTGTTATTAAATTCTGGCATATTGTTAGGAAACATAACTATGATGGTCACGGCTTACAAA
>PFOW01000050.1 GCA_002792735.1 bacterium CG_4_10_14_0_2_um_filter_33_32 | reverse complement strand
TCTTTGGGTAATATTTCACCCATTGATTATTTAATAAAAACTGTTCCGGAGTCTCAAATGTGCGTGACGCGTACATCTTATTGATTTTTTTACTTACTAGAGGTATAATATTTTGTTTCGGCAATAGATGTTTTAAGGTTTTAATCCGCAAGCTAAGTAAATAATTAATAAATAAGAGGAAGAAATGTATCAAAAAATTATCATTAAGAACAAAAATGAATATATCAGTCTTTTTGATAATTGTTTGCAGGCCAATAAAGCAATTAAAGAAGCTGGAAGACTCTTAAAATCCTTAGAGTATGCTATTTTTGATTCCCAACTATTTTTTACATTATATGAACAGCTTAGAGAAGGTGAGAGATTAATTGGACTTTGTGAGAAAGATGGAAACATAATTATAAGTTGTTATCGAATGAGGAGGAGATGAGGGATTTTGTATATTGGGTAGGTTCCGGGTCTTATAAATATTCTGGTTTTTATGCTATCGTAGAATCATATTTCTACAACTTAGACAATTAGCTATTTTATTTTAATGTATAATGTAAGTATTATTTAGACTGTTCTTTAAAATTTTTTACTTCTTGGCATTTTGGGATAGTTTTATGTCCCTATTATTATAATAGAGGAATAGATCTGTCCCAAAAGACAGGAGGAGGTGATAATGCAGAAAGTAGAATTCGCTTATTTGAATCCTTCAGGGATTCATAATGCAGGTAGAAAACTTCTGCCGGGAAACTTTTGGTTCCTCACCTCTCAATTAAAAGAAGGCGAGAAACTTATCGGATTGTATGATCGCGGTGTGTTTCAAAACGCGCCATGGCTACATTCTGTAGAAGAATTTCTCGGCTTTGAGGGTCATGTAGAAAATGGCCTTCTTCTTTCCCTTGGGTACTTTGCTGTACCACAAGCGGAATTCGAAAAACTTGTAGTACTCTAGTGCTACAAACAACAAAAGCAAGGGCTCAACACTATTTTTTCTAATTTTTCCTTTTTAAATTCATTATTTAACTCCCACTCCCCCCTCCAGCCCTTGCTACACTTCTTTTTCCGTCACTTTCCGAAAAGCTTCGGAATATGTGGTGCTGATGAGTCCTAAAAAGGACGAAAAAAAGAAATGATTTGCACTTAGTGCAAATTTTTTTTATAATCAACTTAAGATTAATTAGGTGCTTAAATGTCACTTCCTACTTGGGATCTCGTAATAACTCTTTTTTTTCTTATTGCCTTAGCTTACGGCTTTATTTTAGGCAGAGGCCGAATTGTTATAATTTTAATAATTACTTACTTAGCTTACATTGTGTCTTCTGAAGTCGGAGATACTGTTTATAAGCTTCTTACAGGATCAGTTAATATTACAAATAATCTTTGGGTGCAAAGCAATGCATCTTTATTTACGATAAAAACCGTTTTATTCGCGCTTGTTATAATTCTGGTTTCTCTGAAAGGAGAATTAGGTTCTTTAACTAATATGGCAAGGGGTATCCGTTCCACTTTTCTTACAGGTGTTTATGCGTTTTTAAATGCCGGTTTAATTGTTAGCTCGGTAATAAAATTTTTATCCGAAGAATCCCAAAATGCCTTATTTGCAATGTCTCCATTAGCTAGTAAAGTTTCAGGTTATAGAATGTGGTGGGTTGTAATTCCGGTTATTATTATGATCGCCGAAGGATTTTTGAGAGGTAAGGAAGAATCGAAAGAAAGCTAAAATTTAATTTTTGAATAGATTTTAAAGAGGCTAAGGTCCCTTTTCTTTTTAAAAAAGGATTAAACTTTTTTGTACTTTCTCATTGCAGAAAGCACCAAAGGCTAGCACACAGTTTGAAAATACTAAAAAATACTGCTGCACCCAAAGCTTTAAAATCTAAACGCTAAAGCGGTCTCACAAAATGCTATTACCGTGCGTTTTGTTCGACTAAATAGACTTTCCGCTCCGATGGTTATCGGAGGGCGTTTTTTGTTTGTATTTTTCCTAGACGCATTTTCAGAAGTGTGCAGAAAGAGAACGATTTTTAAGATATGTAATTAAATTTAAACTTGTTTGATTATTTGTTATCTAGTTCTTCATTTGTGTATTATTTTGGCTGGTATTGTGGATATATTTTTTGCTGGATAAATAAAATACCAGGAATTCAAGAAAGAAAAATATGTTATCTATAAAAAAGTTAACATCTAATATTGAGTTTGTATATATGTCTCCTTTAGCAACTCTTACGATATAAAACAACCAGAAACCAATGCCGATTATTATAAAATACATAGTAGCTGATTTAATTATCTTGTCGCTTTCTTTAATAATATATCTTCCCTTAATATATTTGGCAGAATACATTACACTTAGCCAAATAGCTAATAGAAAGATTATTTGTTTTATTATTGATATTAGAATTATATTTTCTTTTCCAAATAGGATCATTAAAGGCATTACCAAGATAATGGTAACAACAAATGTAGTAAATCCAGAAGTCAAGAAATGTGTTACTGCAATGTTCCAATATGAATATTGTTTTTTTTCTTTCATGCTTGTTCCCGTATTTAATCTGCTATCATTATAGTATCTAGGGAAATTTTTGTAAATTCTGCTCCACTTTTCAAAAATGCATTCTTATTCCCGACATTCGAGGAAAAATAGAGATGCATTTTTTGAGTGTAATATCTCAAAAAGCTGCTGTGCCGTAAGGCCGCCTTTAGGCGTTCAGTTTTTGAGAGTGGAGCGAACAATTAGTGCTAATCCTATTTTTCGAGCATGTCGGAACCTTTGGTTCTTTCGGTTACGAAAGAACAAGAATGAATCCTCTTTCTGGGCAAGTTTTAAAATGGTATATTTAGATTAGTAAACAGTCAATTTAGCTAGTAATTAAGTAATATTTAATAAACTTTATGCCCGCCCTCACTTATAGTTTCTGGTGGGCCTCGGCTTCGGCAGGGAATATATATTCCGAAGCCTCGGAGGAAAAAATGGTAAAAATAGCTATCAATGGTTTTGGTAGAATAGGCAGACTAACTCTAAGAGCGACTCTTGCTAAAAATTATAAAAATTTGGATTTTGTTGCAGTTAATGATTTAACAGATGCATCAACGCTTGCCCATCTTTTAAAGTACGATACTGCTTTCGGTACCTTAAGTGAAAAAATAAAAGCCACTAAAAATTCTATAAAAATTGGAAATAGAGAAATAAAAGTCATATCCGAAAGGGATCCTGAAAAGTTACCATGGAAAGAGCTTGGAGTTGATATTGTAATTGAATCAACTGGTTTTTTTACGGATCGCGAAGGAGCAAAAAAACATTTAAAAGCCGGAGCCAAAAAAGTTATAATTTCCGCACCCGCGGAAAATCCTGATATAACATTAGTTTTAGGCGTTAATGATAATTTATATAATCCTAAAAAACACAATATAATTTCTAATGGTTCATGTACGACAAATTGTTTAGCGCCAATGGTTAAGGTTTTAAGTGATAAATTCGGTGTAGAAAAAGGTTTTATAACAACCGTTCATTCTTATACCGCAGATCAAAATTTGCAGGATGGCCCTCATAAAGATTTAAGAAGGGCAAGGGCGGCAGCGGAAAATATTGTTCCAACTAAAACAGGTGCCGCTAAGGCAATTGGAGAAGTTATCTCAAAAGTTTCAGGAAAGCTTGACGGATTTGCTATAAGGGTTCCATCACCGGTGGTATCGATTACCGATTTAGTATGTATAACTAAAAAGAAAACTACCAAGGAAGATGTTAATAAGCTATTTTTTTCTAAAGCAGATAAAAAAGAATTTAAAGGGATATTAGAATATACCGAGGAGCCTATAGTGTCTTCAGATCTTAGAGGAAATTCACATTCATGTATTTTTGACGCAGGTCTTACTAAAGTGATGGGAAATTTAGTTAAAATATTTGGTTGGTATGATAATGAATGGGGATATTCTAATCGACTTGTTGATTTAGCAAAAATGGTTAGTTTAAAAAAATGACAAAAGAATTATTAGGCAAAAATCATGATATCTTTTTTAAGTACATAGATCTTGTTTTTGATGCTGTAAGAAAAGCCAATAATTTAAGTTCTCAAGAGATTATTAATGAAATAAAATCCTCAGGGCTTAGAGGCAGAGGTGGTGCTGGTTTTCCCACTGGATTAAAATGGGAGCTTGTTAGCAAAGAAGGTGTTGAGCCAAAATATGTAATTTGCAATGCTCATGAAGGTGAACCAGAAACTTATAAGGATAAGTATATTTTGGAGAATTTCCCCCATTTGGTTATTGGAGGAATGCTTATTGCGGCGACCGCTCTAAACTCAAAAGATCTTTTTATAACCATTAAGGAAACATACAAAAAGGCCGTCCACTTACTTAAGAATGAAGTTAGCTATTTTAAGAAGCATGGTTTTTTGAAAGATATCAATTTTAATATTTTTCCGGCTCAGCTAGGATACATAGGCGGTGAAGAATCAGCATTATTAAACGAGCTAGAAGGAAAAAGGGTTGAGTCGAGAATCAAACCTCCTTTTGTATCAACGATTGGCCTTTTTGGCAAACCTTCTTTAATTAATAATGTAGAGAGCCTTGCTAATATTCCTTTTATTATAAATTACGGTGCTAAGAAATATCGGGAATTTGGTACAGAAGATTCTTCCGGTAAAAAAATTATCACAGTAGTAGGCGATGTTCAAAAGCCCGGAGTAATAGAAATAGAATTTGGCAAAATCTTAAACGATTTTTTAAATTTAGCTGGCGGTTCTAAGGGGAAAATTAAATTTGCCCTAACTGGAGGTTATGCCGGAACAGTAGTAACACCCAAGCAGTTTAATATTCCTTTTGAATTTTCTTCTAGCCAAACGGGCTTAAGCGTTGGAGCTGGAACAATTTTTTTCTATAATGAAAAAACGAATTTATTAGAAACTATGAAGCAATGGTTAGAATTTTTTAAAGATCAATCTTGCGGACAATGTACTCCTTGCCGAGAAGGAACTTTTAGGTTGTACGAAATTATTTCAAATACAAAAAATAAATTATCTAAAAAAGAATTAACGAAAATAGAAGAAATATTTTTTACTTTAGATAATTCCAGCTTATGCGCCCTTGGCTCCAGCGTATCTTTAGCGACCAGAAGTTTAATCACTGTTTTCAAAAAGGAATTGGTAAATGCTTAAGTTAAAAGAAAAAAATCATCGCATTAATTCATCCATCTCGAAACAAAAACTCAAGTACAAAGCTGTGATTTTTGATTTGGGCGGTGTTTATTATAAAAATGGGGTTTTAACCTCATTTCCGATTTTGAGTAAAAAATATGGGCTTCCCCAAAATTATCTCCTAGATATTTTTAATAAAAAATATGTAAAATATTTAGAGGTTGGCAAGTTATCAGAAAAAGATTTTTGGCAAAAATTTCAAAAAGATATTGGATCGGAAATGAAAGTTAAAGAAATTAAAAACTATATTTTTAAATTTTTTAAACCACAACCCGGCATGAAAAATCTTCTTAAGAAAATAAGAAAAAAAGTAAAAGCAGGGCTTCTTACTAATAATCTTCATGAATGGTACAGTTATACAGAGAGAAAAGGAAATCTAAAGAGTGATTTTGATGCAATTGTTGTATCAGCAGACGTTAAGATTAGAAAACCTAACAGAAAGATATATAAATTGATGGCAGATAAATTAGGTGTTAAAACTAAAGAGTGTATATTTTTTGATGATCTAATAGAGAATATACAAGGAGCCAGAAAAGCAAATATGAAAGGAATACAATTTAAGTCAACTGAAGATGTAAAAAATAGATTAGTTAAATTAGGAATTTTATGAGCGATTTTGTAAATATAAAAATTGATGGCAAAGAAATTAGAGCTAAAAAAGGAGAAACGATTCTTAGGATAGCGGGTGAAAATAATATTTATATTCCAATATTATGCTATGCTCCTATTTTTCCTGCTCAGGCTAATTGCCGTCTTTGTTTAGTGGAAATTAAAAACCAACGGGGATTAAAAACCGCCTGTTCTACAAAAGTTGAAGAAGGAATGGAAATCTTAACAGAAACAGACAATATAAAGAAAACACGAAATACAAATTTAAAACTTTTATTTGTAAATCATATAGGTAAATGCCCAACATGCATTCGCAAAGACCGATGCGAGCTTAAAAATTTAACCATAAAATATAAAGTTTATATATCAGATTTTAAGGGCAAACAACTTGATATTCCTGTTGATGATTCAGGTGTGGTAGTTTTTGATTTAAACAAATGTATAAAATGCCGAAGATGTATTTTTGCTTGTAAAACATATGGATCAGATGTTTTAACTCTGAAGAACAAGGGTTTCAATACTGTTATTGCAACTAAAAACGGAAAGAAGCTTAAAGATTCAGGCTGTATCGGATGTAAGCAGTGTGCAGAAGTTTGCCCGGTAGGCGCAATTTACATTAATCGTTAGAATATTAATTATAAAATTATTAGATTTGTTTTATAAATAATGTGGATGAATATATTGTTCAGGTAGTCCAGATGCAACTTCGGGATTATCGAAAAGTCCAAGTGCTCCTACTGATCCGATGATGCCTCTTTTGCCCGTTATTTCATACACCTCAACTCTATTTTCCAAGGCGATTTTTTTAACCTTTTCTATATCATCAAAAAAGTGAAACTTTAACGCATATGATAAATCGATGATTGCTTTCGGTAATACAAAACCATTATAAGCAACCATTGCTGTTTCGTTACTTAAGGTATATTTCTTAAGTTCTTTTTTAAATGTTTCTATTATCTTGTTCTTATCCGCTTTGTTTCTATAGGCAAATCCTATTACAGTACTAAAACAATTGCTTGTTTTATATGGGTTATAGGGGTATAGTTGGACATTCCCATGAGTTAGATATCTTATATTGTTTCCATTGTCTAAGTCCTCGGCAATATTATGCATTAACGCGTAAGTAGCCCCTTCTTCTTTATTATCAGTATCATCTCCGGCAAGTAATAAAAATTCATATTTTGGTAAAACGATTTTGCCTTTTCCATGTTTTCTTCCCCCAGCTTCTTGCAGTACTATAGTTTTCTTTACACCCTTAGCCATTCCTCTGCTATAGCAAGCATTTACTCCTCCTCCTCCAAGCCCTTCATAGGTAATCTCAATATCTTCTTTTTTTACTCTACATTCTGAAATGCCGATTGGAGAGAAGGATGGGATAAGCTTAAGCTTTGTTTTTCCTGGCGATATGATTAGTATTGTTTTATTTCCTTCCCTGTACGATTTTTTCACTAATTCGGAAGTCTTCGGGAAGTGATAGGATCTCCATGCTTCAACAAAGAAGCCGTTTTTAGGACCATAATCTTCAACAAGCATCACCGCATTAGCTTGCCTATCATATATGCCAAGAATTTCATTATAGCTCATAATCCATTTAGGGTAATTGTTTTTTTTCATATTTTCTTTTTTTATTTTAGCAGTTTTTAAGAAATAGAAAAGCTATTTAACTGAAATAGATA
The DNA here is from genome assembly GCA_002792735.1 of bacterium CG_4_10_14_0_2_um_filter_33_32. NCBI lineage: Bacteria > bacterium CG_4_10_14_0_2_um_filter_33_32. The sequence continues at coordinate 8,634 of PFOW01000050.1, read as the reverse complement.
AATTTGGCTGCCTTTTTTTTATTCTCTTTTTAGTATAATATTAAGGTGATGAAAACTATAAGAGACCTAGACGTAAAAAACAAAACAATTATTTTAAGAGCTAATTTTGATGTGCCGATAAAATCCGGCAAAATACTAGACGACTCAAGAATTATAGAAAATATTCCAACCATTAAATATTTAATAACAAGCAAAGCAAAAGTTTTAATAATTTCCCATCTGGGAAGGCCACAAGGAAAAGATAAAAAGTTAAGCCTAAAGCCTATTGCAAAATATCTAGAAAAATCGCTCCATACTCATGTAAAATTTTTGCCTGATATTTTGAATGCTAATGTAATTAGTGAAGTTTCTGGGCTTGAGCCAGGTAAAATTATTATTTTTGAAAATATACGTTTTTATGAAGAAGAATCTAAAAACAATTTTAAATTTGCTAAAGAAATCGCCAAACTCGGTGATTATTATGTTAACGAAGCATTTGCAGTAGCTCATAGAGCTCATGCATCAATTGATGCTATAACAAAATATATTCCCAGTTTTTGCGGATTTTCTTTTGAGAAAGAGGTTGAAGAATTATCTAAGGTAAAAGATAATCCAAGGCACCCATTTGTTGTAATTATCGGAGGCACAAAAGTTAAAGATAAAGTACATGTTATTTATAATCTTCTTAAAAAAGTTGATTATTTATTAGTTGGAGGCACTTCTGCTAGTACGCTTTTAGCGTCAGAAGGATATAATGTCGGAAGCTCTATTATCGACGAAGATTTTCTAAAAAATGCTTCTGATATTATAGAAAAAGCATCTTCTAAAATATTCTTGCCTGTAGACGTAGTAGTTGCTTCATCTTTAAAATCAAGAAAGCCGCAAATTATTGATATACCTCAGGTCCCTACCAAGATATGCTCTTTTGGCTCAATCTATGATATTGGCCCAAAAACAATTATTCAATGGCAGAATATTATTAAGACTGCTAGGACAATATTTTGGAGTGGGCCTCTTGGAGTTTTTGAAAAAACAGCTTTTTCTAAAGGTACAAGAGCTATTGCAAAATCAGTCTCCAGTAATCCGAACCAAACAGTTATAGGGGGAGGCGATACGGAAAGTGCTATCTCTAAATTTAGAATTAGAAAGTTTACCCATATCTCAACGTCAGGAAGCGCTATGTTGGATTTTGTTGCTGGTGAAGATCTGCCCGGCGTTGTCGGTTTAGATATCGGTTTAGATAATTGTAAGCTTCGTTAGAAAAGAGGAACAATGAGAAAAAAAATTGTTTGCGGTAATTGGAAAATGAATACTGGCAGAGATGAAGCGATGAGGCTTGCTTCCAGTATTGAAAATAATTTATCCCCCAGTAATTTAGAAGTTATTGTATGTCCGCCATTTGTTTATTTAGAACAAGTAAAAGGTGTTATATCTAAAATCACATTAGGTGCTCAAAATTGTTATTCTGAAAACAACGGTCCTTTTACCGGAGAAATATCCGCGCCTCAATTAAAAGATTTTTGTTCTTATGTTATTTTAGGCCACTCGGAGCGTAGAAAATTTTTTAAAGAAAAAGATGAAGATATTTCCCGTAAGGTTAAGATTACTATAGAAGCAGGACTTATTCCAATTGTTTGTGTTGGTGAAACAAAAGAAGAACGTCAAGATAAAAAGCAAAATAAAATTATCGATAAGCAGGTTTCAAGTGTGCTGGAAGGCTTTTCTGAAGACCAAGTTTTAAAAACAATTTTTGTATATGAGCCTGTTTGGGCTATTAGCACTTTTGGAACCGGCGAAATTTGTGATGTTTCTTTGACGTTGCCTGCCGTAGGATTAATAAGGAATATCATAGCTGATAAATTTAAAAAATCTGTGTCTGAAAATATTTCAGTTCTTTATGGAGGCAGTGTTAATAGTTCTAACGTCAAAGAGTTTGCTAAGGAAAAAGAGATAGACGGCGTATTGGTCGGCGCTAAGAGTCTTGATGCTAATGATTTTCTTAAAATAGTAAAAGAAATGGAGAAACAATGCTTTACACAGTAAAACAACTACTTAAAAAAGCCGATAAAGGAGGATACGCGGTAGGATCTTTTAATGCTCCTAATCTTGAAATTACAAAAGCTATCATTCAGGCCGCTGAAGATTCAAGATCACCTGTCATTATTTCTACCTCGGAAAGCGAGATAAATTTTGCAGGACTGGAATTTATATCCAAAATAATTCGTATAGCTGGTTATGAAACAAAAGTTCCAGTAGCTTTGAATTTAGACCATGGAAAATCTTTAAAAATGGCTTTAATGTGTATGGCTGCCGGATATACTTCAATTCATATTGACGGTTCCGAACTTGATTACGAAGGGAATGTTGCGCTAACTTTATCGGTTACAGAAGTTGCGCATAAGGAAAAAATCTCTGTAGAAGGTGAGATAGGAAATGTTGCAGGTCAAAGTCAAATCAATAAAAGCAAAATTGAAGATTTAAAATCAAAAATGACTGATCCAAAAGAGGCGTTAAATTTTGTAAAAGAAACGGGTATCGATGCTTTAGCAATTTCTATAGGTAATGCACATGGAATTTATGCCACAGGACCGAAATTAGATTTTAAAAGGTTAAAAGATATTAAAAAATTAATAAAAGTTCCGATTGTACTGCATGGCGGTTCCGGCATACCGAATCGTGATATTAAAAAAGCAATAAAAGAAGGCATGAGAAAAATTAATATTAATACAGAAATAAGAATGGCGTTTTCAGGATCTTTAAGACAAGTACTTGATAAAAACCCAGACGAAGTAGTGCCTGCTAAAATATTCCCGCCTGTTATTCATTCGGTAAAAAGAGTAGTCCAGGAAAAAATAAAATTATTTGGAAGTGTTGGTAAAGCCTAAATTGTTTGATCATATATTAATGTCTAATATTTGTTTTTTCAGTATATTTTTTTCAGTACTATAAACTTATAAAGTATAATTGGCATTGAAAATATTTTAATATATAATATGTATATAAATTAATTTAGAGATAATTATGGAAAATAAGTCGATAAAAGTCTTGATTGCAGAGGATGAACCTGCTTTACGTGATTTATATAAATTAAGGCTAGAAGGCGAGTCCCCTTCTTTTAATATTTTATTTGCCAAAGACGGCCAAGAAGCTATTGATAAAATATTAGATGAAAAACCTGATCTTGTATTGCTTGATATTATGATGCCCAAAAAATCCGGTATGGATGTTTTAAAAGAAATTAGCAGTAATTACCCTTCTCTAAAAATTCCTATTGTTATACTAACTGCTCTTCCTAATGAATCAATAAAAGTAGATGCTTCTAGATTCGGCGTTCGACATTATTTAGTAAAATCACAGATATTACCTCACGAGGTAATAAGAATTGTAAAAGAAGAATTAGGTTTTGCTGATAAAGTAGATAATACTCAAGAAGATAACACTAACGAGTAGCTTGGATTAGAATATGAAAATATGGAGTAAAAAAGAAAATTCTAATAGCTGAGGACGATTTAGATTTAAGAGAATTATATAGGCAAAGGTTTGCTACTGAATTTAATATTTTATTTGCCAAAGACGGCCAAGAAGCTATTGATAAAATATTAGATGAAAAACCTGATCTTGTATTGCTTGATATTATGATGCCCAAAAAATCCGGTATGGATGTTTTAAAAGAAATTAGAAAAGAAACCTCTATTGTTCAAACAAAAGTAATTATTTTAACAGTTTTGCCTGATGCTGATTTACAGCAGGAAGCAGAAAGCTTCGGTGTGCTTCATTATCTGGTAAAATCCAAGGTTATGCCGTCAGAAGTTATTGAAATTGTAAAATCAGAATTGCAGTAAATAACACTGTAATTAAATATATTTTTAATAAATCCATGATTGTAAAATCGTGGTTTTATTTTAAGGTAGCTTTTTAAGCCCTTGACTTCTTAGCTATTTTAAAGTATAATATATTACAATTAAACGGGAAAAACAAAATGCAAAAACAAAACTTAAGCAAAGCTTTTTTTGTAGAATTTTCAGAAGTAAGTAAAGGTAATGTTGCCGAAGTGGGCGGTAAAGGTGCAAATCTTGGAGAATTAACAAATGCCGGATTACCGGTTCCCCAAGGTTTTATTATAACAAGCGCGGCTTATTTTTTATTTGTAGAGAGAACTGGTTTAAAAGAGAAGATACGGAAACTGCTTGATGGTTTGGATACTGAAAATAGTAAAGACCTTCAATCAAGAGCAAAAAATGTTCAGGCTGAAATTATTAAGGCAAAAATGCCGGAAGAAATTGCAGCAGGTATTATTGAAAACTATAAAAAATTAGCTAATAATAAAAAAATATATGTTGCTGTTAGAAGTTCTGCAACAGCAGAGGATCTTCCAGATGCCTCTTTCGCGGGACAGCAGGCAACTTTTTTAAATGTTTCAGGTGAGGAAGAAGCGGTTAAGGCAGTTAAAGAATGTTGGGCTTCTTTATTTGAGGCACGAGCAATTTATTATAGATCTGAAAAGGGATTTGATCACTTTAAAGTTGGTATTGCGGTACCAGTTCAGTTGATGGTTCAGTCTGAGAAGTCAGGTATCATGTTTACCATTGATCCTGTTACAAATGACAGGTCTAAAATTATAATTGAAGCCGGATTTGGCTTGGGAGAGGCGATCGTTTTAGGCGCTGTAACTCCTGACAGATATATAGTGGATAAAGCAACACTGCAAATTACCGACAAAGAAATTAACAGTCAGGATTTTAAAATAACTAGAGTCAATGAAGAAAATAAAGAAGTAGCCTTGGCTGATGATGAAAAGTCAGCTCAAAAATTAACCGATGAAGAAATTATCAAATTAGCAACATTGGGTAAAAAAATAGAGGAACATTATAACTGGCCTCAAGATACAGAATGGGCAATTGAAAAAGGTGAAGTTTTCATGGTGCAAGCTAGGCCGGTTACAACCATCCCTAGAGATGACAAAAAGGAGAATAAGATGGATGGACAACAAGATATATCTAAAGCAGAAATTATATTAAAGGGTGCAGCAGCTTCCGTTGGTTTAGCAGGCGGTCCAATTAAAATTATTCATTCTCCAGAAGAAATAGACAAAATTTTAGAAGGAGATGTTTTAGTTACAGAGATGACAACTCCTGATTATGTACCAGCCATGAAAAGAGCTTCAGCAATTGTAACTGATAAGGGTGGACGAACTTGTCATGCGGCAATTGTTTCTAGAGAATTGGGGATACCTTGTGTTGTTGGAACTGGTACGGCTACTGAAACTTTACGGGACGTTGATTTTGTGACTGTTGATGGTGCCAAGGGATTAGTATATAAAGGCAAAATTAAAGATCAAGAAAATAATGAACCTGCAGGCAGTCAAGGCACTGTAATACAAAAAGCCGAATCAATAACTGCTACAAAAATTTATGTTAATCTAGGCGAACCTGAACTGGCCACTAAAATTGCTAAGCAAAATGTGGATGGGGTAGGTTTATTAAGGGCGGAATTTATTATTGCTGAAAATATCAAAGAACATCCTAAGAAAATGATTAAAGAAGGTAGAAGCCAGGAATTTATTGATAAGCTTGCTGAAGGCTTAGAAACTTTTGCGAGAGAATTTTATCCTAGGCCTGTAGTTTATAGGGCTACTGATTTTAAGACCAATGAATATAGAAATCTGCCTGGCGGAGAAGAATTCGAACCACAGGAAGAAAATCCTATGATAGGATATCGAGGATGTTTTAGATATATAAAAGATCCTGAAGTTTTTAATCTTGAGCTTGAAGCAATCAAAAAAGTTAGAGCTAATTTCACTAATTTGCATCTAATGATTCCTTTTGTAAGAAGAATAGATGAATTTGAAGAGGTTAAAAAACTGATTGAAGCATCTGGATTAAAAAGATCAGCTGATTTTAAGCTTTGGATAATGGTTGAGGTGCCTTCTACTATATTCTTAATGGATAAATTCTGCGAAACTGGAATTGACGGAATTTCAATTGGTTCTAATGATTTAACACAGTTAATTTTAGGGCTAGACAGAGATTCTTCTATTGTTGCCGAGGAATATGATGAAAGAAATGAAGCTGTTCAAATAGCGCTAAAACATGCGATTGAAACTTGCCGAAAATACGGCGTTACTGCTTCAATATGCGGCCAGGCACCTTCTGTATATCCTGAAATTTGCGAAAAACTTGTTGAATATGGCATTACTTCTCTATCAGTACTGCCAGATGTTATTGATTCAACAAGAAAACTTGTTGCTTCCGTTGAAGAGAAATTATTATTGAAGGAGTTAAGCCATGTGAGAAACGAACTAAATAAAGTTGAAGAAAAATTAAACGAAAAACAAGATTAGTAATTATAAAAATTAGATGAAACAAATAATATATCTAATTTTCGCCATAATACCTGCTGTTCTATGGATCTACTATTTCTATAAGCATGACAAAGGAGAAAAACAGCCGCTAAGGATTTTAATTCTAGCGGCTGTTTTTGGAGCAATTGCTGTTATTCCCGCTGCCTTTTTAGAAATTATTGCCATCAAAAAAATTATTCCGGTAATACTACCCTTTGAAAAAGTATCATCTATAAGTTCTTATACTAGTTTTACGCTTGCTTTAATTTTGAATGTACTTTTTATTTCTGTGATAGAAGAAGTATTAAAATATCTATCAGTACGTTTTACGGTGTATTATTCAAAGTATTTTGACGAAATTTCAGACGGTATAATATGTATGGTAGCGGCGGCTTTTGGTTTTGCTGCAGCAGAAAATTTTTTGTATTTTATGAAGTTCGGGCAAGATGTAATTTTTATTAGAAGTTTGTTTACCCCTCTTTTCCATGCTAGCGCTTCCGCCATTGTTGGTCATTATCTTGGTATAGCAAAAAAAGAGAAAAAATATCAGAAAAAAGTTTTACTGGCCATAATTTTTGCAGCTTTACTACATTTTATTTATAATTCTTTAGTTATTTTTTCTGGGATGTCGGAAAAGCTTTTATATAATTTTCTGGCAATAGTTCTATTAGTTTTTTCTGGTAAATGGATGTTAGATAGATTTAAAGAAACAGAAAGAATAGATGAAGAATTATATAATGGCAAATCTTGATTAAAAATATTTATAATTAAGGTGTAAAAGTGAGCAAAGATTTGAATACCATAGACAAACAAATAGAACTTATCCAAAAATCCACCAGGATTACTTTCAAGTCGAAAAATCTGGCATGGCTTCACAATGACTTAAGACGAATATTCAAATTCTATTACCGCTGGTACTAAAACCTTATTCAGGAAAAGTACATATAGGTGTACTTATCATCTATACCATATCTATCGTTTTCGGCTCTTTTAACTTCCTATTTTTAGATACAAGAGATACAAAGGCAGCAGGCAATACTTTCTATGTTGCTAAAAACGGTAATGACACTACAGGAGACGGAAGTGAAGGAAGTCCCTGGCTTACTATTCAAAAAGCGGCTGATACTGTTATGGCTGGAGATACTGTTTTGGTGAGAGGCGGGAATTATGATGAGAGAGTAACATTTTCCAAATCCGGAACTGCTGGCAGTAAAATTATCTTTAAGCCTTACCAGGTGGAGAACGTAATTATTGCCAAAGGATTTATAATCCATAGTAATTATATTCGTCTGGAGCATTTTGAAGTAACACCAGGAGAAACCGGTCTTTCAAGTGACCAATGCCAAGTTACAATAGAGGGTGATTACAATGAAATAGATACATTAAATATTCATAATACCGAGTTAGATTTAAGATCGGCTCTAAGAATAAATTCGGGGCATAATAATACAATTTCAAACATTAGTTTAACTTATACGGGCGGATTCTCTTCTGATGAATATTCATCTAATAACACAATTAAGGGCGGGACAATTGCATACAGCGGTGGCAAATCAATTGTATTGTATGGTATGGGACAAATTATTGATGGATTAACGATACATGATCCGGGACAAGCTGCGTCACCTTTCGATGATGCAGATTGCATGAATATTCATGGCAGTGGTCACATAATACGCAATAATCATATTTATAACATATTTTCTACGGCAGCATCTCAACACACTGATATAATTCAATGGTGGGATGGGGTTAGCGACCTAACGTTTGAGAATAATACTATAGGTTCTTTCGCTGTTGGTGGTCCGTTTAATGAGCATGACGGCGGTAATTTTATTATGATAGAAGGCAACTGCCCTAGAATAACGTGGAAAAATAATGTTTTTATGGGGGATAATTATTTCTTATTTAATATACATCCTGCAAATTTACCAGACGGTTCTGATTGGGTGTTTGTAAATAACACCGTTTATCACAAAGGAGGGATTAGAGATAACCCAAACCTAAGGAATTGGAAAATAGAAAATAATATATTTCTTTTTCCTATCTATTTTGCCAACGCTTCCACCTTCTCCATCAAAAATAACCTCTACATAGAAGGAGCTACAAAAAGTACTTTTGATGTAAACTCTATAGAATCAGCCAGTGCTAACTTCATAAATCCTGACATAAGTGCTGCTACAGGATACGGCAGAAATGCTGATTGGCGTCTCCAACCCTCTTCCCCCGCCATCAACGCCGGTGTTCTAGATTCCAATACTCCTCCCAATGACAAAGACGAAAACCTAAGGAATGTAGGTGTTCCTGATATAGGC
>PFOW01000049.1 GCA_002792735.1 bacterium CG_4_10_14_0_2_um_filter_33_32 | reverse complement strand
GCTGGACCCCTATTTTTGCAACCGTAAAAGGGGTAATTACAAATAGAGGGGGATTGCTATCCCATGCTTGTATAGTTGCCAGAGAATATGGCTTGCCGGCAATTGTTAATGTTCCGAACGCTACAGAAATCATTAAAGACGGCCAATATTTAATATTAGATGGCAACGAAGGAACTATAAATATTTCCTTAGAAGCATCTAAAAAGTGAAATAGCACAACATAATTCTTTTTGGAAAGTAATCAAAGTTTAATTGCACTTTTTCATTGCCAAAAGTGCACAAAAGCTAGAAACTACACAAAATAATTGAAAAGTAGTTCACTCAAAGCTTTCGAACCTGAACTCCCCCGACTAAAAGTCGGTGTCGGTTTCGTTCGGAGATGTTATCACTCTCCTTACTCAACTGAGCAGATTCTCTCCCGATATTCATCGGGGTGCTTTTCTTTTCTACTTTTCCTAGGCGTTATTTTGTGATGTTTCAAACGAATTGTTGACAACCATAGTTTTTTATAATAAGCTGAAATATCCTGATTTTTTCAGGGCAAAATTTGTTCTTTGAAAAGGAGGCGAGAATATGAAGAAGCTTGTAGCTATTGTTTCATCTTCATTAATATTAGGTTCTACTTTATTAGGTTCTACTTTTTTGTACAGTAACGATAAAGTTGAGGCTGGACCAGAGAAACACAAGATAGGTATAATTAAGGAGATTAAGTATTATAACGATACTGGATTTAGCGTTAATTCAAAGACCCTAATAGAGTTTCAAGATGGAAGTGTAAAAGTTTTTAAAGGTGTGCCTGATGAAGGTTTGAGAATAGGTAAAAAGAACAATATTAGGTATTTAGAGTTGGGAGATGTAGATGAAATCATTTCAGTAACTGTTAAAAATGATCGATAGACAAATTTCAAATGGATGATATGTTTGGAGGAGGCGATAGGATTGTATAGCATTATCATAGCAATTTTAGTTGTTACTGGTGCTGCGGTATTAGCATGGAGAGGGTTTAAAAATGAAAACAATCGAGCGGGTTCCGCTATATTTTTTACTCTTATAGTTTGTGTTATTGTAGGCTTAATCTTATTGGCAATATCAAATGCAGCCGACGGGCCAGATAAAGAGAGATGGGTTAAAGATTATAAAACAAATATAGTAGGTTTGCAGGATTCTTCTACAAGAGGTATTAATGGGCAATTCTATTTAGGCATAGGCAGTATTTCTACCGAAGAGCCGAAATTTGTTTATTCATACGCTATAAACATAAAAGAAGACATAATGCCGAAACATATAATAGAAGAGGACTCGAATGTAACTTTTTTTGAAGATATTACAGATAAACACAGTCCTTATTTAGAAGGATTTTATAAACAAGAAAAGAATATAAACAAATACAAGGGTAGTAAATGGATCATCGATATCGGTGCTTATTTTGGTCAAAGTGGCTGGTTAGATACAGCTAAGCAAAAGTATATATTCCATGTTCCTAAGGGCACTGTTCGTCGAGAAACGAAAGTTGATTTACAATAAATAACAAGACAACCTTTTTTGAACGCAATTTTGCGCTCTTTTTTTATCCAAGTTTTTCTTGAGCGATTAAATCTGTATAATACAAATATGCCAGATAATTTTAAATTTATTGAAATAGATAAAGAAGAAGAATATCAACCCTTATTAATTCGCTCAGATTGTTATTTTACCCAATCTTATTTTTATGGTGAATGCCAAAAAGATATGGGACGCAAGGTAAGAAGATTTAAAGTTCTGAAAGATTCAAAAGCGCTTTCTTTTTTTCAAGTAATAAAATATCCAATACCTTTCGGTAAAAGCTATTTATACGTACCTCATGGTCCTGTTACAAGTGATGTATCAACAGAAGATTTATTAAAATTCTTTAAGAGTAAAATGGCAGAAGTAGCGGATCAGGAGCAAGCGGTTTTTTTACGTTTTGACTTTTATCCATCAGATAATCAAAAGATTATTGAGAAGTTTTTTAAAAAAGCTCCATATTATAGCTATCGATCAGCATTTTTTCAATCGAAATTTGACTGGGCTTTAAATATTGAAAAATCAGAAGAAGAAATTTTGGCAGGTATGCATCAAAAAACCAGATATAATATCCGTTTAGCAGAGAAGAAAAATGTTAATGTTAAAATGGTTAGTGGTGAAGATTTAATGAATTATTTTGAGAGTTTTTATGCTTTGTTAAAAGAGACGGGTGAAAGAGGTAAATTTGCATTACATCCAAAGGCTTATTACGAGAGCATTTTTAAAAAGGGATTTCAGAATAAAGATATCGTACTTTTTGTAGCGAAATATAATGATGAAATCTTAGCAACACATTTGGTTATTTTTTATGGCGATACAGCATTTTATCCGTTTGGCGGTTCATCGCGCTCCAATAAAAATTTAATGGCGCCATACCTTGTTCATTGGAGAGCAATGCAAGAGGCGAAGAAAAGAAATTGTAAATGGTATAATTTCGGGGCAATAGATGTGGGAGAAAAAGTAAAACATGACAATTGGGACGGAATATCTTCTTTTAAACAGAAATTCGGAGGCCAATTATTAGAATTTGGCGATTTTTATGACCAAACTTTCGATCCATTTTTATACACTTTGTATAATCTTAGAAAAAGGATTAAATATAAATGACTTTAAAATCAACAATTAGAAAATATGTTCCGGAAAATATTATTTCTGTCTATCATTACACACTAGCTTCATTGGCTAGTCTTATTTACGGTAATCCGTCTAAAGATATGGTTGTGATAGGTATAACCGGAACTAAAGGTAAAACCTCTACAGCTAATTTTATTTGGTCAGCGCTTAACAACTCTGGTTTGAAGACGGGCCTTATTGGTACAGCCAATATAAGAATAGGTGATAAAGAATCCATGAATGAATATCACATGACCATGCCCGGAAGATTCAAATTGCAAAATCTTATGTCACAAATGGTTAAAGATGGATGTAAATATTGCGTTATGGAGGTAACCTCCGAAGGTATTAAGCAGTGGAGACATAAAGGAATTATATTTGATACCGTTATTTTTACTAATTTAACTCCAGAGCATTTGCCTTCTCATGGCGGGAGTTTTGAAAATTATAAAAAAGCAAAAGGCAAGCTATTTGAAAGCTTGAGCCAAAATCAACACAAGATTATTGATGGCAGAAAGATTAATAAAACAATAATTGTTAATAAAGATAGCGAGCATAGTGATTATTTTCTAAGTTTTAAAGCTGATAAAAAAATTACTTATGCAATAAATAATCCAGCTGATTTTGTTGCAAAAGAAATTGCTAATAATTATACAGGCGTAGATTTTAAAATAGATTCTACTGTTTTTAGTTTAAGTATTCTAGGTACTTTTAATGTTTATAATGCTTTGCCGGCTGTTATAGTAGCTAAAGAAGCAGGGTTTAGAGATGAATTAATTCAAGAAGGATTAAAGAATTTAAATCTTATACCTGGTAGAATGGAAAAAATAGAAGAAGGTCAGAATTTTACCGTAATAGTGGATTATGCTCATGAAAAACAAAGTATGAATGCTGTTCTTGATACAGCCAAAGAAATTGTTAAGGAAACATCAAACAAAATTATTGTTTTGTTGGGTGCAGAGGGTGGAGGAAGAGATAAATCAAAAAGACCTCTCATGGGAGAGATTGCTGCCAAAAAAGCAGATTACGTTGTTGTCAGTAACGTTGATCCTTACGAAGACGATCCAAAGGAAATTTTAGAAGATATTGCAAGAGCAAGCGAAAATCATGACAAAAAAAGAGACGAGAATTTATTTGTTGTAGAAGATCGGAGAGAAGGAATAAAAAAAGCTCTCTCGTTGGCATCTAAAAACGACATAGTAATCATAACAGGTAAAGGCGCTGAACAGTCGATCTATATAGGCGGCAAAAGTTATCCTTGGGACGATAGGAAAGTTGTTAGAGAAGAATTAGGTAATATGTTATAATAAAACGATTGCGCGTTTCTTGAAATGGAGTGATATTTTTGTCCATTCGAAGCGGTTTATTATGTTTTTCCTGTGATTGTTTTGAAATAGAAGAACCAGAGCAGGTTTTTGTTAATGTTATTGGTGATCGTATTGTAAAGATTACAGTAGGATATGTAAATGATATATATTTTGAGGAAAAATATTTATCATTTGAAATTTATCGGGTTATTAATGTACTGAAATATATATTAGATGATAAAATGCGTTTTTACCGAAATAAAAAATTAAAATCAGACGGGGCGATTTTTTGTGAGAGTTTAAAACTTAGAAAAAAAGATCTATCTTTTTCCGTCTATGATCAATATATAAAGATTAGTAATAACAATTCTTCTTTCGCTATTTCTATCTGTAATGCTCATTTACTATTAACTGCTTTAACGATCGTGCATGAAAGAATGAACAATACAATAGAACAATGGAATTTATCTGAATAAAACATAAGAATGATTTTACTTTTATTGAATAGGAGTGATTTTGATGCCAAGCGTGAGGTCAATGGCTTATGCAGGGATTGGTGGAATTGTTAAGTTAGGTAAAGCGAAAAAAATGGATAGTTCTCAGCAAGTGCCCCCAGTTAAGAAAAAACCAGTTACAAATAATAATCAGCATAATATAGACAAGAAAGATAATAATTAACCTGTAAATGCTAGTAGATTACTGTAATATGAGGCATTGTATCTTAATAATTTGAAAGGGGAGATTGGCATGCAAGATGATTTTACTGATTTTCTTAGAAATGCAGAATATGTGGGCAGATTTTTGATAGTTGGTAAGAGTAATAATGGTTTTATAACAGCTATTTACGGTATCACAGGAAGGAGTCCTTCTAGTCAGGCTAGGAGATTAGAGCTAAGCGATGACAAGAAATCGATTTTTGTAAACCCAACGGATCCGGAAATAATAAAGACAGGCAATCCTGATTTGTTAATATATCCTGCTATTGCTTTAAGCAACGAGCATGTAATTGTAAGCAATGGAGAACAAACAAAAGGTATAGTTAATTGTACAGATTACGTTGGGATAGTAGCAAGATTGATGAGAGGCACGCAGAATTACGAATTTGAGCCAGATGAACCAAACTACACACCAAGGATAAGCGTTTGTATAGATCCCTATCGGGGTATTGTTATTGGTATAATAAAAAGAGGAATTGACAGGTCTGTTATTAGGGATTATCAACACCGTTCTTTTCGGTCTGGCATAGGCTGGGGAATTGCCACTTACGCTGGAGAAAATAAAAACCCCTTGCCATCCTTTGAAGGAAATCCTATCCAAATATCTCTAGACTTTGAATCTCTGGAAGAAGCCGTAGAAACCGTCTACAATTTATTGGCCCCTAAAAATGGCAAAGACGACTTTAGAGTATCAGTCGCAGGAGTTATTCATGATGGCCATCTTAATAATTTCTTTGATACATACATAAAAAATAGATTTTAATACACACAGGAGCAATGCTCCTTTTTTTCTTGTTGATAATTTGAATATTGATCACCCCAGGGGTGGGATAGAATTTAAATGTATAAGTTATCTTATTGGATTAAGTTTTGTTGTTTAAGAACGGATTTTCCTATAAAATAAAAGTTATGGAAAAGTATGATCCCTCTAAAGTTGAGAAAAAATGGAAAAAAATCTGGGCTAAGACAAAAATAAATGACACGGATATTTTTTCTGATAAATCTAAATTATATAATTTAGTGATGTTTCCATATCCTAGCGGAGAATATCTTCATATAGGTCATGGATATTCATATTCGGGCGCTGATGTTTACGCCCGTTTTAAAAGGCTTAATGGATTTAATGTTTTTGAACCAATCGGTTATGATTCTTTTGGTTTGCCTGCCGAGAATTTTGCTTTGAAAAAAGGTGTTCATCCCAAGGAAAGTACAGAATCTAATATAAAACACGCTCAAGAGCAATTAAAAAGTTTTGGCTGTATGTTTGATTGGTCAAAAGTAATAATTGCATCTGACCCCGGCTATTATAAATGGACGCAATGGCTTTTTCTAAAATTATACGAAAAGGGTTTAGCTTATCAAAAAGAAGCGCCGATTAATTGGTGCCCAAAATGCTTAACTGTTTTAGCTAACGAACAAGTTATAGATGGTTTATGCGAAAGATGCGATACAGAAGTTGTTCAAAAGAGAATGAAGCAATGGTTTTTTAAGATAACGGACTATGCAAAACGTTTGATAAAAGATTTAGATAAAGTTGATTGGCCGGAATCCTCAAAAATAAAACAGCGTAATTGGATAGGGGAATCTGAAGGCGCGACCGTAAAGTTTAAAATCAAAAGCAAAAAAATAAAAGAAGATTTATCTATTGAGGTTTTTACTACAAGGATAGATACTCTTTTTGGCGGTACTTTTCTTATTATGGCGCCAGATCATCCGCTAATTGAGAAGATTACAGATGATGAAAACTTAAAGACTGTTAAACAATACCAAATCAAAACTCAGAAACTCTCAGATATTGATCGACAATTAGAAGAGCGTCCAAAGACAGGGGTTTTTACGGGAGCCTATGCAGTTAATCCTTCTAACAATAAAGAAATACCTATTTGGATATCAGATTTTGTTTTAGCAAGTTATGGTGGAGGAGCTGTTTTTGCTGATGCTCATGATGAGCGCGATTTCCAATTAGCTAAAAAGTTTAATATTCTTTTAAAAACAACCATTAAACCTGTTGATCTTGAGGATGATTCAAAAATAAGAAATCTAGAAGAGTGTTTTACAGGCGATGGTATTTTATATGATTCTGATCAATTTAATGGCATGCATTCTAAAGAAGCCCGAAAAGCTATTACTGAATGGTTGTCTAAAAAGAGTTTGGCAAAAAGGACTGTAAATTATCGTTTGAGAGATTGGTCTTTTTCTAGACAAAGATACTGGGGAGCACCTATACCGATAATCTATTGTGAAAAATGCGGTATGGTTCCAGTGTCAGAAGAAGATTTGCCTGTTTTGTTGCCGGACGTTAAAGATTTTAGACCTAAGGGCACAGGTAAGGGCCCCCTGGCTTCTGATCCGGATTTTGTTAACACAACATGTCCTAAGTGTGGAGGTAAAGCCACAAGAGAAACTGATACCATGGATACTTTTGTTGATTCAAGCTTTTATTTTTTAAGATATCCCAACTCTGGTAATGATAAGGAGATGATGAATTCTAAAATCACCAAAAAATGGTTGCCGGTTGATATGTATACAGGTGGCGCAGAACACGTCACAATGCATCTTTTATATGCAAGATTTATAACAAAGGCACTGTTTGATGCCGGAATGATCAATTTTGATGAGCCATTTTTGCATCTAAGGCATCAGGGTATGATACTGGGACCGGACAATAAAAAAATGAGTAAGTCAAAAGGTAATGTTGTAATACCAGATGAAGTGATCAAAAAAGAAGGAGCAGATGCATTTAGAATATATATATTATTTATGGGTCCTTTTGATGAAGGCGGCCCATGGAATCCCCAAGGCATTAAAGGAGTCAAGAGATTTTTGGATCGTTACTGGACATTAGCTTTAGAAATAATCAATAGTCAGAATAAAGAAAATCCCGAAGATGTTATTTATTTATCTTATGAGATAGAAGAAACCGCCCTGGCAAGAATCATTAATAAAACTATTAAAAAAGTTGGTGAAGATATTGATAGTTATAAATTCAATACAGCGATAAGTACCTTAATGCAATTTCTAAATGAGATTTATGAAATTAAAAATAAATTACCTTTTGATAAGTCTTATTCACTGTGGAGAGATGCTATCGGAAAATTTACTATTATACTTTCACCATTTGTTCCATTCATAACTGAAGAGATATGGGAAAAATTAGGAAATACTTCCAGTGTTTCTCTCTCTGCGTGGTCTTTTTATGATAAAAATTTGATAAAAGAAGATATTATAGATATTGTTGTGCAGATAAATGGTAAATTAAGAGGCAAAGTTCAGGTTAGGTCCGGATCATCAAAAGAGCAAGCAGAAAAGTTGGCAAATAATAATCTGAATATTAAAAAATATACAGAAGGTAAGGAAATTATTAAATCTGTTTTTGTTCCTGATAAGCTTCTTAATATTGTTGTTAAGTAAGCATTGATTAGTTATTGACCGTTTTGTATTAAAATGTTAAATTTTTAAACTATGATCAAGCTAAATGTTTCTAAGATAATTGATGATAGTATTGATAGAGAAGAATTGACAGATGAGGTAGATAAATTAGATCAGATAAGCCTTAAAATCCCTGATGGTGTAATAGCAGATATTAAAATTAAAGGTAAAGAAAAAGTAGCTTGTGGCAGATGTTTAGAGGATTTTGAAAAAGATATAAATAAGGAGTTTAATCAGGGATTTGTAATCCTTACTAGAAAACTTTCCAAGGAAGAGGAGTATGATAAAGAAGCAGGATTTATAATTAATGAAAAAGGTGATATTGATTTAGAATAGGTGATAATAGAAGAGATTTTATTGGAAGATAATCGCAATATCTGTAATGAGAAATGTAAGGGAATTTGTCAAAATTGCGGAAAAAACTTAAATAAAGAAGAATGTTATTGTAAGATAGATAAAGATAAATAATTAATTGATTTATAAATATTTAGAAAAGGAGTAGAGAAGAAATGGCAGTACCAAAACAGAAAAAATCAAAGTCTAAAGTAGCTATCAGAAGAGGCACTCATACCGTTAAGACAAAAAGCCCGATTTTATGCGAGAAGTGTAATTCTGTAAAGATTCCTTATACTATGTGTAAAGTGTGCGGCACTTACAAAGGCAAAGAGGTTATTGATTTAGAAAAGAGAACCAAGCGCAAAGAAAGACGTCTAAAAGCTGAACAAGAAGAAGAGTAAAAAGAGGTCTATATGGCAATTTCAAGGCACTTTTGTAGAATAATAGCGATGCAAAGCTTTTATGAGAAGGACTTCAGAAGCGGTGGTGACATTAAAAAAATTACAGAGAGAAACATTAACGAGTCTTACACTACGATAGAAAAAGAAGACCGGGATTTTATTTTTACTCTAATCAATGGGGTTATGGATAATCCTAAGGAAATTGACGAAATAATCAGGGTGGCTGCTCCAGAATGGCCAATAAATCAAATTGCAGCTATTGATAGGACTGTTTTAAGGCTAGGGATTTTTGAGCTTTTATATCTAAAAGAGATACCTCCAAAAGTGGCTATTAATGAAGCTATAGAGCTAGCAAAGGCTTTTGGTGGAGAAAATTCTGGAAAGTTTGTCAATGGCGTTCTGGGAACAATTTACCGAAATAGCGATCTTTATCAGGAGGGAGACGAAGAAGAAAATGTTGAGATTGAATCACCAAAAACAGAAAAAAAGATAGAGGAGAAAGAAGAGAAGAAAGATGAAAGCTAAGAAGGTTCTAGCTACTTTAATGATGACATTAATATTTTTTATTTTATGGACTGGAATCTCTTTGTTGCTCATTTATTTAATAGTAGGCTTAGTTGGGCCCTTTGCGCTTTTTTCTTATCTAATCTCACTTTTTTTAGTTATTCCCGCGCTTAATCATTTTGTATATAAAGACTACAAACTTATCTTCCACAAGCATCTAGATTCTGGTTTTGAATGGTAATATTAGCTGTAGCCCTCTGTGTCTTTTTATTCGTGGGAATTATGGGTCTTACATCTTACACAACTACACATTAGTAATAATTTAGAAAAAATTTATGGAAAAAGATCTTAGAATTTTAGAAAAAATAGTAAACATTAATTTCAATAATAAGGATTTATTAGAACAGGCTTTTGTTCATAGATCTTATCTTAATGAAAATCCTAAATTTCCTTTATCTGATAATGAGAGATTAGAGTTTTTAGGAGATGCGGTTTTGGAACTAGTTGTTACAGAATATCTTTTCTTAAATTATCCAAACCCAGAAGGCGACTTAACAAACTGGAGAAGTGCTTTGGTTAGGGGCCAAACTTTATCAGAGATTGCCAGCAATCTTGAGTTTGATAATTATTTATATCTATCAAGAGGTGAGGCGAAAGGGAACGGTAGAGCAAGACAGCTTATTCTCGCTAATAATTTTGAGGCTTTCATCGGCGCCATTTATTTAGATCAGGGTATGGATGTTGCTAAAAATTTTATTGAGAAATATATAATTGTCAGATTGAAAAAAATCCTAGAAGAAGAACTTCACATAGATCCAAAAAGTAAGTTTCAGGAAATTGCCCAAGAAAAAACCGGCATCACCCCAATTTATAAACTGATCAAAGAAGAAGGACCAGATCATGAAAAAAAATTTACAATTGGTGTTTTTGTTGGAGATAAAATGTATGGTAAGGGAGTAGGATTTTCTAAACAAGCCGCCGAAATACAGGCAGCTGAAAAAGCATTATCCAAAGGTTTTTAGATGAACGGTAAAAATTATCTCGGCGGACCCAAATTTTGGAATCGCAAGTCCTAAGATATAAAATGAATTAGATTAATCAATATTGTATCCAAGGTTTTATAATAAACTTTTGACATACCAGCCCTTAAGCTGGTATATTTTTATAATCGTTGAACATTAAAATTAGGAAGTGATAATATTGGTTCTTGCGGAAGATGTACTAAGCGAGACTAGAAGAAAAAGCGTAAGTGAAAGTTATGTAAGAGGTAAATTAGAATATTTTTTTGCTTATTATGGAATACTCGCGCCTGATTTAGAAGATGTTACAGTAGATCTTTATAATTGCAACAAACAATTATATTGGCATTGTTTCAGAGTGGCTTATTCATTGAAGGACATTTTTTATTTAGGTGATAGATTAGTAAATAACAGAATTTTAATCAAATCATCTATGCTGCATAACATCGGATCTTTGAATGAATCACAGAATAATGGAACGAGACATTATAAAATTAATCAATATCAGAGTTTTAGAAAGCTACACGAAAACACAATCGAAATAATAGACGGAATATATCTTTTTGATAAAGAAAAGATTTTAAAAGTTATGAAAATATTTCAAGAACAGCTATTCTTTGGTCTAGAGGATTACATGGATGATGCCGCAATAAATTTAACTAAAATTGATGATAAAGAGATAAAAAATTTGTGCGCATGCTTGCTATTAGCAGACTATCTTGATTTTCAGGGAGTCAAGTCTCGACGAGAACTAAAAGAAAGATACCAATGTCTTAATAAAATTTTTCCCGAATACAGCCATCTATTAACAGCACTTCTTCATAATTCTTACTATCGCAAATAATCCCAGGGGGATTTTTTTATCCCTGCAAATATTGACAAGTCGACATTTTAGATATAGTGTAAAATATTCTCAAGTACCTTGAAAATTTAGGAGGTGGCTGAACTTGAAAGAGAATAAAGCTTTAAGCGTTTTAGCTGGTTTAATTATAGGTACTTTCTTGGGATATTGGATTTATTGGTTACCCTGTTATTTTCTTAAATGCGGCTCAATTCCAGTTGATGGTTTATTCGTTCCTACTGATATATGGTTAGATTGCGTTACTTCAGATTTACAATATGGAGTTATTCCAGGAGCTATTATAGGGCTGATAGGAGGCTTTGCAATTCCAGTGCATTTACCTAGAGGGCATTTAGCAAAATCCATAGGTGCTTTTGCTTGGATCCCAATTACTATAGTGGCTTGGATTACTCAGTGGAATAATATTTATTATATGAGTAGTGGGAGAATTGTATTAACATTATTAGCAACTTTTATGTCTCTAATGTTTATACTCCCTATTAGTGATATGGTGAGTTTTATTGAAAAAATCAGAGAATAAGAGGTGATCAGACGTGAATTTAGGGGAGATAATTTTTTTCAGCTTTCTTTTTATAGGAAACATGATGATTGCTACGGAATTTGCAAGATACGGAATTTTAGAAATCGGCATACAAAGACCTATTAACCAAGGAGCTTTTAACGGTATGGTAATTGGTTTAATCACCTTCACATCGGGTTCCGTAATGCATTTCATTACCGGGTTTAACCCTACCATGGATTGGAAAGCCGCTTTCTTTGTTTCGGGTATTCCATTGTTGTGGATCCCTTTTTTCAGGTATTGTATTCTAAAATCAGGCCTCGCTGATTTTAACAAGGCTAAAATAAGAACAAATTATTGGATGATTGATAACTATAAACATGGTGAGGTTCTTAAAAAAGAAGGCGAGAGTTTTAAGGATTTTTATCTAGCCAAGAGTGTTGTAAGAATGTTTAAGAAAGCTATAAAGGCTCAAGAAAAAGGCATGGTTATGCATACAGCATCAAAAAAGATTGAGATAAGTGATGATTTACTTGATTACCATAGTGAAAATATTTGTGTTTTGTTTCCTGTCCAGTCTGTCCCGATACATTAAAAATTCCCGTTTACGCAGATCTTGCTAAAGGAGTAAGCGGTTCTTGCAGTCTTTGCGGCTCAATAATATCGCTCAGGAAAGTCGATAGTAAACTCTATATAAGCGCTTATCTTACAAACCCTATTAGAATTGTTAGTGATAATAATAAATCTAATATAGCTATTACATACGCAGAGATTGCTTTACTTTATCGAATGATGAATTTATTTAACGAGGCAATTGCAGCATTAGATGAAGCAAAAAAGATCATAAAAGAACTTATTGAAAAAGATCCTACTAATAATGAATATTTAAGTAACCTCAGTCTTATAAATTTTAGAAGATCTGAAATCTATCATGCTCAAGGCAATAAAATAAAAGCCAGAGAAGGATATAAAGAATGTATAAGCTTAGATGAAAAATTGAAAGACAAAGACGGAGCAAAAATTTGTAAGGAATTATTGCAGAAGATTTAATTCATCAGGGGGTGAAAAAAATGAACGATTCTTCTTTAAAAGAAAATATAGTTGATCATTTGAACAACTTTAAGGACAATATTGAAAGACAAACTAATACTATAAATACCATGTTAGATGCTATAGGTAATCCTTCCACAATCCACATCTTTAAAAGAAGCGAAAAGAAGCGCTTAGAGGAAGAGCTTAAATTATTAGCAAAAGACGCAAGTCAAGTTACAAATGCCTTAGAGGCAATAGAGCAAAACAATAATTTTCAACCGGTCATAGATATTCTAGATATGCAGATCCAAAGAGGTCAAGAGATTATAAGTCAATATGATAACCAAATGTTTTGGGATTTATTAAATCCTTTTGGTGATCCTGTTTTAGCCGGCGGCGGCGGACTTTTTGGGCCTAGAGCGCAATATTCAACTTTAGTTGACACACTTAAAAATTTAAAAGACCAAACTTTACAAGCCTCATATTAATTTATTTATACAGAGACCATCGGTCTCTTTTTTTATTGTTTGTTTTTGATTAAATTGTTACAATATTTTTGATGTACTTGAGAAAGATGACCTTGCAGGGCTTTAAGTCTTTTGCAAGAAAAACAGTATTAGAATTTGGAAAAGGCATAACAGTGGTTGTTGGTCCTAATGGTTCTGGTAAGTCAAACGTATCAGATGCAATAAAATGGGTTTTAGGTGAACAATCAATGAAAAATCTTCGCAGCAAAAAAAGCGAGGATGTTATTTTTGTTGGATCAGGATCAAAAGCAAAAGCAGGAATGGCTGAAGTATCGTTGGAATTGGATAATAAGGATAAAATAGTTCCTATTGAATATACTGACGTAGATATAACCAGAAGAGTCTTTAGATCAGGAGAAGGAGAATATTTTCTTAACAACTCCAAAGTAAGGTTACTGGATATTACTGAGATTTTGTCTAAATCCGGATTCGGCCGTTCAACATATACAGTTATTGGTCAGGGAGCTATTGACAGGTTAATTACCCAAACTGCTCAAGAGCGGTTGGAATTATTCAGGGATGCTTCAGGAGTTAAGCATTATTATTTTAAAAAGGAGCAGGCTTTAAAGAAGTTTGAAGAATCACGAGAAAATCTTTTACGTGTCGCGGATATATTAAAAGAACTTAAGCCAAGGCTTAATAATCTTGAGAAACAAAAAAAGGACGCAGAGCAAAGGAAGATTCTGTCCGATGAATTAAGAGATCTGCAAAATAAATATTATGGGTCTGAATTAAAAGATTTTAGTGGAAAAATAGATGAATATGATAAGAAATATAATGAAATAACAAAAGAAACAGAGACTATTGAAAAAGAAGTTTCAACCATTACTAAAAAATTAGAAGAAAGAGCTTTAAGATCAGATCAAAATCAAGAGCATGAAATAGAGATGAAGTTGGAACAGACAGAAAAAGAACTTCAAGGATTGCAAGATTATCTTTTAGAATATGTAAGGAAAAACGCTTTGATTGTAGAGAAACAAAAATTCTACAAAGATAATTTGGCTGATTTTAAAAAAGAATTGAACGAAACGATTAAAAAAATTGAAGAAAAAGAATCAGAAATTGAAAATATTAAGAAAGAAAAAATAAAACTAGAGTCAGAGCTAGAGAAATTTGTATCATTGCTTAACGGATTAGACGAAAAGGGAGAGAAAAAATCTTTAGAGCCAAAAGAAATTATCAGTAAAGCTAAAGATTCTTTAAACAAAATATTAAAAACAATAGGTAACAATTTTGATAATATAGAGAAGTTAAAATCAGATATTCAAGATTTAATTAATTTTTTAGAGGAACAGGAGAAAGCGGGCTCAACTGATATTTTTGCAAAAAGACTGGAAATTTCTAAAAATGTTGAAAAAATAAGGTTCGAAATATCCTCCAATAACGAAAAGATAAACAATAACCTGGAAATTCTTAATATATACAAAAACAAAGAAAATGATTTGTTAGACAGAGTGCATGAAAGCAAAGAGCTGGAAGACAAAAAGCCAGAGGAAAAAGAGCGTCAGCAGATCGAAGGGAAAATCAATCAGCTTAGACAGCAAAAAGAAGAACAAAAGAAAGAACTAGATAGTCTAAAAGAAAAAAACAGGTCATTAGAAGGCGAATTTTTTGAAGTTGAAAAATCTTATAGAGGGAAGCAAGATATTATTGCTCAATATAAAGAAGAATTAACAAGAGTTGAAATAGAGCTAGCAAGGTTGAGGACGAAAGAGGAAGATGTCAAATCTGAGGTTATAGAGAATCTGGGTACGGATAAAGGCTTGGAATACATATCGATATCGTCTGATCAAAAACCTTTCTTTTTTTCGAAAATGACCGAATTAAGAAGAAAGCTAGAAACCATCGGTGGTGTAATTAGAGCTGAAGATAACGATGAATACAAAGAAGTGAAAGAAAGATATGATTTTTTAACATCTCAAAGTGATGATTTAAGGGGCGCTCTTTCTTTGACTAAGAAGGTTGTATTAGAGCTGGAAGGCAAAATTCATGATCAATTCAGGGAAAAATTTGAGAAGATTTCTTCAAAATTTAATTATTATTTTCAGAAACTTTTCGGCGGCGGGACCGCAAAACTGATTTTAACCGAAGGTGAAGCCGAAGAAGCTATTGTAATTGATATTCAGGCTGTACCTCCTGGGAAGAGAGTGCATACTTTAAATACTTTATCGGGAGGAGAAAAAGCTTTAACTTCAGTTGCTTTGCTTTTTGCGATTTTTAGCGTTAACCCAACTCCATTTTGCGTTTTGGATGAAGTAGACGCTGCCCTAGATGAATCAAACTCAATACTTTTTGCAAATCTTTTGGCTGAATTAGCCTCCAAAATGCAATTTATCGTTATTACGCATAACCGAGAGACAATGAAAAGAGCTAAAGTGCTT
This sequence comes from bacterium CG_4_10_14_0_2_um_filter_33_32, assembly GCA_002792735.1. Classification (NCBI taxonomy): domain Bacteria; species bacterium CG_4_10_14_0_2_um_filter_33_32. The sequence goes on along the minus strand of PFOW01000049.1, from coordinate 163 downwards.
TATGGAGTAACAATGGACGAAACAAAGATCTCGAAAATTTTATCACTTAAGCTCGAGGAAGCAGAGAAATATTCAGAATAAACGAAATGAATAAGTTACGAAACATTTGAGACTCCTGCAAATAACTAAGGAGTTTCCAATATGCATATCAAAGCCTTGTGGT
>PFOW01000048.1 GCA_002792735.1 bacterium CG_4_10_14_0_2_um_filter_33_32 | reverse complement strand
ACCAATCTTTGGGTAATATTTCACCCATTGATTATTTAATAAAAACTGTTCCGGAGTCTCAAATGTGCGTGACGCGTACAAAAATTTGATTTTTTGAGTTTATTGTTGTAATATATATTTAGCTATAGCTTGATCCTTAAATAATTATAATTTATCCTTTTTAACAATTCCTTAATAGGAGGTATTATTATGGAAGCATTTTGTATGAAGTGTCGAGCTAAGAAAGAGATGAAAGACGCAAAAGAAATCACGATGAAGAATGGTAAACCTGCAAATCAAGGTGTTTGTCCGGATTGCGGAACGAAAATGTTCAAGATTGGTAAGGCTAGCTAAACTAAATTGTGAAAATAGAAAAGACCCTTCCGGGTCTTTTCTATTAATTAGCGGTATATTAATATTTACGCCCTCATCGTCTAGAGGCTAGGACACCGCCCTCTCACGGCGGAAACCGGGGTTCAATTCCCCGTGGGGGTACCAATATTTATATCTAAATAGCTAAATAATTTCAAATCACCCTGTATTATTGGTCTAATATTACAACCCCTTGCGATATGATTTCTATCCAAATAGGGCCACGATTGAATATTATTTCTTTGTTTTGACTGTCATAAAACTTAGTTCTCTGTTTTCTCGATAATTTTTTCCATGTTCCTGTAATTTCTTCCCCATCCATAAATACCTTAGCCTTACCGCTTCCTTGGCTATTAATATCTATACCATCTTCTACTTTCCAACTTTCTACATACTGTATGATTATATTTTTTGCCTTAATCTGTTGTTTTGAATTCTTATCTATATGTTCTTTTCCTGCAAGATTTCTTTTGTATTCATTATTAGATTTATCATAATAATAATCGACTTGATATTGTTTAAAAGAAAAATTGATAGTTATTTTTTCTTTATTCCCCCGTTTATTTTCTGATACATCATTCTTAAACTGATATTTATCATAATCAGCATTTGCGTCCCATTTTTTACTTTCCCCCGCCTTCCTTAGAAGATCTGTTGACGAGTATACATTATGAGGAGCAAATCTCTTTTTATCGCGCCAAAAATATTTGCCCAAGCTAAATTGGTCTAAGTTGTAAAAATTATCCAATTCTTTGATTAAAGCCAACGCATCTGCGCTCCCGCCTACGTGAGTGTAGAAAGCATTATATTCATCCGCAAATCTTACAAAATAAATTCTCGCGCTTCTTACAGGTCCAACTTCTTTTACGTCATTTTCAACGAAAAATGCTAAAAATCTAGTGATTCCACCTTCGGTTAATGCTTCGTAAACTAAGCCTGCTTTGTCTAGACCGGATTGAGGCCTTGAGGCGGGATGATTTTCAATCGCAGCCGCAATTGGCCTTCTTTTTGCTTTTTCTTCAGTAGTTAAAGCCCCATTAAGAGGTGATTCTATATTAAAGAGTGACACTTCTTTTTTAGGCTCGCTTACAACTTTTGTTTCTTCTTTTTTTGGTTCAATAACCGTTTCCTTTTTTTCTTTTGGCCATAAAAAAAATGCAGCTATTATGGATAAAAAAATCAATAATGCTGCAATTATTACTAACTTAATATTCTTTCTTTTTTTAGGCGGTTTTATGCTCGATTCTTTTTTTGCCTCTGTTTTTTTAACATGGATATCTATTATGTTTTTCATCTAATAAGATGATTAATAAATGGTTCCGGGGCAGGGACTCGAACCCCGATTAACGGATCCAAATTCCGTTGTCCTACCATTAGACGACCCCGGATTAAAAATAAAGTTATATATATTTTAGCAGAATTTATTGTTATAAAAAAGAATTAAAATTTATCTATCTTTTTCCAGCGTACGTCTTTCGCCGTGTCTTCCAGCTCAATACCTTTGTTCTTAAGCGAGACTCTAATCTCGTCAGCTTTTTTAAAATTCTTTACCCTGCGAGCGTTTTCTCGGTCTTTAATCAATATTTCAATCTCTACCGGTAGAATTTCTTCTTTTTTTATTTTTTCAAAGCTTAATCCAAAAACATGATCAAATTTCAATAGAAGGTTAAAGATTTTTTGTCCATCAGTTGAGGATAGTTTATTTAAATCTAAGAGCTTATTAACTTTGTTCAATAATTTAAATATTTCTGCAAATGCTTTAGGGGTATTTAAATCATCATTCATTGCTTGTTCGAATTTTTGATCAGATTTGTCTAATATGTCTGAAATGTTCAAACCAGATGTTTCTTTTTTAATTGACAGATATCTTCTAATATCATTATAAATACGGTTTAATGTTATTTGCGCCGCTTTGAGATTTCTTTTTGTGAAATCCAGTTTATCTCGATAATGAGCTTGAAGAGTTAGTAATCTATATGCTAAAGGGTTATAGCCTTCTTCTTGAAGGTCGGAGATTTTGATTAAGTTCCCTTCTGATTTACCCATTCGCCCTGATTTCACCAGTAAAAATTCCCCGTGCATCCAATAATTTACAAAAGGCTTACCCGTTAAAGCTTCTGATTGGGCGATTTCATTAGTATGATGAACCGGTATATGATCTATGCCTCCGGTATGAATATCTATCGTTTTCCCGAGATGTTTCATGCTCATTGTTGAACACTCGATATGCCATCCCGGGAATCCCCTGCCCCATGGCGAATCCCATTCCATTTGTCTCTTTTTATCTTTTGGAGAAAATTTCCACAGAGCAAAATCTGTTATATTTTTTTTGCCAATTACGCTTTTTATGCGTGCCCCTGCTTTTAGTCCTTTAATATCTAATTTGGCAAGCTTTCCATAATCTTTTAATTTGGAGGTATCAAAATAAACTCCATCTTTTATTACATATGTAAATCCTTTTTTTTCTAATTTTTGTATAAATTCAATCTGATCTTTTATATAATCCGTAGCTTTAGAAATTATGTCCGGTTTTTCAATATTAAGAGCTTCAGAGTCTTCAAAAAATACATGAGTATAAAAATTTGCAATATCCCAAGCGCTTTTATGTTCAAGTCTCGCCTCTTTTTCAATCTTATCCTCTCCTGTGTCACCGTCAGAGGTTAAGTGACCTACGTCTGTTATATTCATTACATGTTTAACTTTATAACCTTCGTATTTAAGATATTTTTTTAAAATATCAGCAAAAATATAAGTTCTTAGATTACCGATATGGGCATAGCCATAAACGGTTGGACCGCATGTATAAATCCCCACTTTTTTATTTTTTATGGGTTTAAACATTTCTTTATTTTTTGTAAGAGTATTATAAAGTTTTAGCATATTTCTAGTATATCATTTTTTATATACGTATAAAATAAAGCTACTAGAGCTTTTTTACAATATTAACTAAAAGTTTTTTATTTAGTATTTTTAGTATTCTTTTCTTCCCTCAAGTGCCCGTATTATGGTGACTTCGTCGGCATATTCTAAGTCACCCCCTACTGGTATGCCTCTAGCTATTCTTGTAATTTTAATACCTACGGGTTTTATCAATTGCTGTATATAAGAAGCGGTTGATTCGCCTTCTAGCGTAGGGTTTGTGGCTAATATTAGTTCCGTGACTTCTCTTTTTTTAACTTTTTCAACTAATTTATCTATAGTCAGATCCGCTGCTGTCACCCCATCTATTGGGGATATTGATCCTCCAAGTACATGGTAAGTACCTTTAAACTGTCCAGTTTTTTCCAAAGCAACAATATCTAAGGACTTTTCGACAACTGCTATAGTAGATTTATCTCTTGTAGGATTGGAGCATATGTCACAAGGGTCTGATTCGGCTATGTTATGACAGATAGTGCAATTTTTAAGATTTTTTTTAAAATCCCGAATCGTATCAGCAAACTTTTCTAGATCTTTTTCCTGTTTTTTCAGAAGACTAAAAGTAAATCTTTCCGCAGTTTTTGGGCCTACGCCCGGTAATTTTGAAAATTCTTCAATTAAATTTTTTATTGATCTAGGCAAATATTTCATTTTAAATCCCCCCTCAGATGTATTTTATAATTTAATCTTTTTGCAATGTAGGACTATTCATAAGATCCATTCTAAATTCTAAGCCATGATTTTTAAATCCAAACTTTTCGTATAAAGTATGAACTTTAGGCTTGGAATGCCTGCTAGTTGCTAAAATTTTGTAACAGTTATTTTTCTTGGCTTCTTCAATAAGGACGTTAATAATTTTTTTGCCTATACCCTGTTTTCGGTATTCTTCTTCTACATAAAGATTCTCAAAAAAGCCATAAGGTTCTTTATGTCGGCTATTCTTAATAATGTACAGAAAAGCCCAAGCTATTTCTTTATCATCGTTTTTAACGCTAAATTTTATCCCAGATATGCTGATATTTTTCTTTTGAATCTTCATTAGCTAGAGCCCCGGGATACCCAGATCTCCAAAGTCGCGCATTCTGGAAGCTGCATTATGCTGAGCTTTACCTAAAGCTTCTATGAAAGCTTCTTTAAGAGCTTTTTCTAATTGAAAAGCGTTATCTGGTGATAATAGCGATTCGTCAATTTTTATTTCTTGAGGTTTAAATTCGCCGGTCATAGTTATTTTAATTTTTCCGTCCAATCTTTCTGACTCAACTGTCATTTGCTTCAATTCTTGTTGAAGTTTTCTTAGCTGGTATATCTTTTTCATCTTATCAAAAGCCATATTTACCTCCTTTAGTAGTTAAAAATCAATATTGAATGTCCGATTGTTGTTAAAGGTTTTTTATCTTTTAGGAATGCGTATTGACCTTTAGCTTGGGCTTGCTGAAATAAAGTAACGCTAATTGCATAGTATCCTTGTTCGGGGGTTTTATCAGTATTCCATGCAATAAATTTATCTCCTAGATAGTATTCCGGATAATCAGCTCCCCCAAAATACTCGACCCTTATCTTTTCTATGTTATTGTTTTTTACGTATTTTGCAAGTCTTTTCATGTCTTGTCCCCAGTCTAAATTTGAATCAGTTACGTATCGCATTCCGTTTCTTGGTCCGCCAATAAGCTCGTTAAAATATGTTAAATAATAGGGGTATGTTTTTAGTGATGTAATAATAGCCCAACCAATAAGCAGAAAGAAAAATAAAGAAAAAGCAGTGTGGAAGGTTACCTTATTTTTAAATAATGATTTGACATCTTCAAAGCTGACTTTTTCTGCCATAAAGCTAATAAATACATAAATTAATGGAAAAATCGGCAGCAGATAACGTATCCCTAGATTTATTCGCGTTGATAAAGCAAACCCGACAAGAATTAATATAGGCGTGAGTAATATAACTTTTGCTTTATGGTCTTTATTTGGCTGACTTTTCCAGAACAAGACACTAATAATTATAAATATCATTGTCGGGACAGCAGTTTTAACCAAGAAAGCAACTATATAGTAATACCACCAGCCGTTAGAGACTTGTCCTAAAAGAAAAGAAGTATGACCACCCGTTGCATGCTGACTTACCATAAAGAATCCCAAGAAGTAATGACTGAGAGCTCTAAGTACTGGAACATCGGCTATTTTATTCAGAATATCTCTTGCTACACCCTTATCTAGTCCGTCATTAATTGACAAATGGAACATTTCTTTTGACATATTTATTGTTTGGAAGAAGTAAACAACCCAAACAATCATAAGAGCGATCATAGCTATTGAGAAAAAAGTTAAAAAGTAGCCAATAAATCTTCTTAAAAAATCCGAGTTAAAGAATCTAATAAATAATAATGAGCCCTTTTCATATTTTTTAGGCCTAATAATTAGATATAGTGCCACAAAGGCATAAGTAATTATAATTATCGGTGCTGAGAATTTAGTCAGCAAAGCAATGGCTAGAGTTATAGCCACAAGAAAAAATCTTTTCTTTGTGGGTTCCGCGAGGAATTTCCATAAAAAATATAGGTTGATAAACATAGTTGCGGCTATGCCTAGATCTGTGGTAACAAACCTACTATGCGCTATTATGTTTGCATCAAAAGCATATAGAGTTAATGCAAATAATCCAGCTTTGTTGCCATAAAGTTCTTTTGCCCATCTGTAAACAAAATATCCTAACAAGATTGAAAGCAGTATTACAGGTAATCGCCCCAAAAAAAGCATTAAATCAGCGTTATTTCCCGTTTTGTATAAAAAATTTGCTCCTTCTGACCATTGATCATTAACTCCGGCTTGCCATTGCTCAGTAGGAAAATTCGGACGTATGAATAGCAAAGGTACTGCCGCTAAATCTTTTATAAGGGGTGGATGTTCTGGGTTCAATCTGTAGTCCCCTTTTGTTAAATAAGAATAACCGGATACAATGTGAGGCACTTCATCTTCTATTGCAGAATCTCCTGCCATAGACGTTACAGCCACAAAGAACATCAAGGATAAGAGAAACGTAACCAAGAATTTTTGTGATTTTAGAAAGCTTGTTAATTTTTGCATATTACTCCAAAAAATAAATTACAAAGTCGATTTTTTTATCGGGGACAACGAGCGTAGATTCTTTTATGTTGTATATTCCTTTATTTTCAATCATGTTTTTAATTTCATTATCATTTTCCAGAGCAATTATCACCCCGGGACTTTTTAGGTTAGCAGTTTTGAATGATTCTTTTTCTAAATATTGAATGTTTGATTTTTTATAGGCTAGAAACTTAATTGTTTGAGCTGGTATAGGTAAGCCATCTACTATTGTGCCATTGATATTTACTATTACATATTTATTATAATTTGAAGGCAGGTTATTGAGATATTTTGCAATTTCTACATAGCGTGTTGTAAACTGGCCGATTACTTCAGGATTTTTTGGCCACAAGACGAAATATAAGGAAAAATCAAAAATTATAATTAATGAACAGATAAAGACAGTAATTTTTTTAACAAGATATTCTTTCTTTTCAGCAAATTTTTCATATAAATATTTAGCCCCCAGTCCAGCCAGCATAAATGCCGGAATCATTGACCCTATTGCTCTTAAGGAATGAGGCATGCCTTCCTCTGTTAAAATAGCCGGTATTAGCATTATTATCAACCAAGATATCATTAATAGATAAGGAAGTTTATCAATGGGTTGGTTAGTTTTTTTGTCTTTTTTTGTAAATAGGCTTTTTAAGGAAATAACTATTCCTGCAATAAATAATATCCCGACTATGGGATTGAGGTCCGGCAGTTTTGAAAAATTATGCCGCCAATTAGGATCGCCATAAAAATTAAACATGCCGAAGGCCAAAGAAGTTGTTTTTAAAAGCGTACCTAAAAAATTTCCTTTATTTACACCCTCATTAAAGATTGAAACCTGCCCAGTGCGCAAGGCCATGTCAGCAGCGTGTGCTTGAAAATAAATAAGTATTGGTAAAGCAGCAATAAAAATAGCTATACAAAGCAATAAAATTCCTTTCCAATATTTTTTTACCAGGTTTCTTTTGTAAATCAATATATATCCGGCAATTATTGCCAGAATAAGAGGTGCGATTCTGAATGATATATAAGTATGAAAACCGAGTCCGAAAATAACACCCGCAATTATAAAATCCCAAATAGATTTATTTTTATCATTTAATTTTCTTAATAGAAAATATAACGAGAAAACTATAATAAAAGGTACCATTATGGCCCTAAAACCTATTCTAGAAAAATTTACTGCCCAAAAAGACGAGGCAGTGAAAAGTGAAGCGAATAAAGCTGATCGTTTGTCTAATATTTCTTTTGTTAATAAATAGACTCCGTAAACAGTAAGAGTACCTATAATTGCACCGACTAACCTTAGTTGCCATATTCCGGTTCCAAATATTTTAAAAGCAACGGCGATTAAGTTTATAAATAACCCCTCTCTCCCGTTATTCGCAGGATAAAAAAGCTGATAACTTAAGTTTTCATTAGCCCTAATAGCGTCTGTGCCATTAACTGCTATGTCCGGATATAATCCGGGCGGGATATCACCTAATTTCCAAAATCTGAAAATAATGGCGATAAGTATTATTAAAATAAAGAAATAGTGCTCTTTATTTAGCTTTTTCGAATATTTTTTCATCTTTTTGAGATCTCGATTTTTTATAAACCCCTGATATCAAGTACCATCTTATTTGGAATATTTCCAAAATTGACTTTATGGAATCTTGAGCAACATTTACCTTACTTTCCCCTACCTCATGCCAGGTTACCGGCGTTTCTAAAACTTTATAGCCGAATTTTCTGGCAAGTACTAATACTTCTGTGTCAAATCCAAATCCATGTATTTTTTGAACCGAGAAAATCTTTATAGCTGCTTCTTTAGAAAATAATTTTAACGGACACCTAGTGTCTTTGTAATTTAAACCAAGAAGAAACAAGAAAAGCAGATTTCCTCCCCTACTCATAATAGATCGCAAGATATTTCTTTTTCCTGCCTTACCACCTTCAACATACCTAGAACCTATAGTTATGTCGTATTGGCTTCTTTGATCTAATAATTTATCGATCTGATCAAAGGGCGCGCCATTATCGGCATCAATAAAACATCTGTAATCGCCGCTGGCAGCTAAAATACCAAGTTTTATCGCCATTCCTTTGCCGTTTATTGATCTATGACCTTCTAAAATGTGAAGGTTTTTAAATAGATACTTTTTAGAATTAATTACCTCAATTGTTTTATCGGTACTGTTAGCATCAACAGCAATTACTTCCGCGTCATAATTTTGTTTATTTAAATGTTGTGCTACCGCATTTAAAGTATGGCCGATTCGTGATTCTTCGTTATGACAAGGAATAATAACGCTTAAAAAAACATTTTCACTCATTTTTCTCTCCCTATTTATTTCTTGAATACAAAAAATTTATATCCTACAAAATTCCACATCATAGCGCTTACTGAACCAATCGCCGCGGCAAGATTAGCCCAAACCTTAGGAGCAATATTGGATAAAATAATTTTTGGTGCAATAAATACAATCGCCGAAGCTAGGATGACATTAACTGCCATTCCGACTAAACTTACTATCATAAATTTTGAAATTTCTTGAGCTGTTTCTTTTTCGCTCTCTTTTTCGGTCTTTCGAAAAACCCAAAATTTGTTCCAAGCGTAACTATTAGTTACAGAAGCAATAAAAGAGATACCTTTAAATAAAGAAAAATATATTCCGGTGCTGATGCCGGAAATCATGATAAGCAAGTTTAAAACACCAAAATCAAATAGCCAATTTAGGCCTCCGGTTTCACCAAACTTGCCGAATTGATATAAGGCGGGAATTTTATCAGCAAGAGCTCGCGCGATTGCTATTCCAATAACACATATCGGGATGAATATTAAAAAAGGTATCAGTATAGATATGTTAATTCCAAGATTTTTTATAACAATTAACGAAAAAAGAGATGCCAATACACCTATTATGCCAGATGCTATGAAATCGACTTTTGGTTTATTCATAGATTGATTTTTAGATACACTTTTTTCGTTAGAAACTTTCGTTTCTTTGTTTAAAGTTGCTGATTCATTGTTCATCCGCCCTACTTTAGTTAACTTAAAAAATTATATCATTATTGAAAATGAAAGCCAATAGTTTATTTGAAAAGTTATAAGTTATTTAGAAGACCTCTTCTCTTTGCTTGTCTAAATTTTTAAATTTCATTTGTTCAGGTTTAAAGAATAGCTTAACACTTCCTGTTGGACCGTTTCTATGTTTTTTTACTAAAATATCGGCGACAAATTTTTTTTCAGTATCTGGTTTGTAATACTCTTCTCTGTAAATGAATATCACTACATCTGCATCCTGTTCTATAGATCCTGATTCTCTTAAATCTGATAATTGAGGGATTTTATCTGGTCTTTGTTCTACCGCACGTGATAACTGTGATAATGCTATTACAGGAATGTTTAATTCTCGTGCTAGTGCTTTTAGGGAGCGTGAAATTTCTGATATTTCCTGTACTCGATTATCTGAGTATCTACCTTCCATTAGTTGTAAATAATCAATTACAATTAATCCTAAATCATGTTCAACTTGTAATCTTCTGGCTTTAGTTCTTATTTCCATTACGTTTAAACTGGCAGAATCATCGATAAATATAGGTGCTTCAGAAAGCATACCCATTGTATGGCCGATTTTAGGAAAGTCTTCGTCGGATAAATTACCCGTTCTTAGTTTCCATGAGTCTATATTTGCTTCAGCGCACAAAAGCCTGTCAACTAATTGTTCTTTTGACATTTCCAAGCTGAATATACCAACAGATATTTCTTGTTTTATAGCTACATTTGCGGCAATGTTTAAAGCGAGAGACGTTTTTCCCATAGATGGCCGTCCAGCTAATATTATCAAATCTGATCGTTGTAAACCGGCTAAAATATTGTCTAGATCTGAAAATCCGGTCGGTATGCCCCTTAACTTACCCTTTTCTTTGTGTAGTTCGTCAATTCTATCAAATGATTCCGATAAAATGCTTTTGATCGGTATAAAGTTTTGCCTGAAATGTTTTTGGGATACGCTAAAAAGTTTTTGTTCTGCCTGATCTAAAATAACATCTACGTCTTTTTTCTCCTCAAATCCTAATCTTGTAATTTCTAGGCTCGCATTAATAAGACGGCGTAAGGTTGCTTTACCTGCTATAATTTTACCGTAATGGACCATATGGGCTGCCGAAGGCACACTATTTACAAGATTTGTAATATAAGAAGCACCCCCAACCTCATCTAAAATTTTTTGTTCTTTTAGCTTTGAGGTCAATGTTACAATGTCTATTGGGGTTCGCTGTTCAAACAGTGTAAGCATGGTTTCGAATATCTTCCCATTTTTATCAAGATAAAAGTCAGTCGGATTTACAAAGTCAGCGACCTTTAAGATTGCGTCTTTATCAAGAAGCAATGATCCCAATAAAGAACCTTCTGTATCTATATCCTGCGGAGGCAATTTTTCCATATCTAATTCTTTAGAGTCATATTTTTTTTGCATCATTCTATTATTTCTCCTCCAAATATATCGGCGGCATTATCTAGTATTGTTGGTTCAACCTCTTTTCTGTTTTCTTTCGGTTTTACAACACAGCGTATTGGAACAAATCTGCCTACGATTTTTTGAATTATATCCTCCACAGCCCTTTTATTGTTAACATTTTGGATTTTTTCTTTATGGAATAAGTAATCAAAACTGATAATCAGGTAACCGTTTTCTATTCTTTTCGGTTTAGACGGTTTTAAGCAGGCTATTAGCGAGTGATTGTACGCCTTAACTCCGTTTAGTATATCATTCCATTTATTTTTGATAACAGGGAAAAAGCTTTTATCTAAGGGGAAATTGTCTGGATTTTTTTCTTCTTTATGCGGTTCTTTTTCTGTTTTTTTATTCGAAAAATGCTCCGCAAGAGCTATCTTTTCGTTTGTTTTCATTGGTTTTTCTTGGGTTTGTGCTTTTGGGGCATTTTCTTTTTTTGGGGATATTTCTTTATTTTCTTCTCTAGGGGTTGTATATTTTTTACCTATTTCCAATATCGCAAGCTCTACAGGTAAGTGATTTGGGGTGGAAAATTTAACTTTTTGCTTAGCGTCGCTTAATTTTTCGATTATCTCTAAAAGTTTTTCAATTGATATATTTTGTGATAACTCTTTAAGCGTATCTAGCTCTTCTTTACTGTAGTCGGTTAGTATATTTTCATCCCCCGCTTTTACGATCATAATATCTCTCAGTCTGTTGATTAAGGTATCAACGAGAAGACTGACATCGGTTCCTTTTTCGATCGCGCTGTTGACCATTTCTAACGATTTTTTACTATCTAAAGTAAGAATTGATTGTATTAATTCTTCAATTATTTTATTATCAGCTATCCCTAAAATTCCCTCAACAAATTCTGTCGAAATTGTTTTGTTTCCAAAGGATGCTGCCTGATCCAGGATACTTATAGCATCCCTTAATGCCCCATCAGAGTAAGTTGCTATTATTCTTAGCACTTCTTTCGGTGCTTTTATGTTTTCTTCTTTAATTATCTTTTCAAGCCTTCCAACTGTTTGGGTTACTGTTATTTTAGTAAATCCGAACCTTTGGCAGCGTGATATTACTGTAGCCGGAATTTTATGTACCTCGGTTGTTGCTAGTATGAAAATTGCATGTGAAGGAGGTTCTTCTAATGTTTTAAGAAGTGCATTAAATGCTTCTTTTGTAAGCATGTGCACTTCGTCTATTATAAAAACTTTATATTTTCCTGTATGAGGTGTAAATTTAACGTTTTCTTTAAGTGCTCTGATTTCATCGATTCCTCTGTTTGAGGCTCCATCGATTTCAATAAGATCTAATGATTTGTCCTCTGACATTTCATTGCAATTGGAACATTTGTTGCAGGGTTCGCCTTTTTTGGGGTCTTTGCAATTTGCTGCCTTAGCTAAAATTCGAGCAATTGTTGTTTTGCCCACTCCTCGTGGCCCGGTAAATAAATATGCATGTGAAATACGGTTGCTATTTACAGCATTGATTAGAGTTGTTTTAACATGATCTTGCCCAACTACATCATTAAAAGTTTGCGGCCGCCACTTTCTATAAAGCGATAGTAAAACCACTTGTTGCCTCCTAATTAACAGTATATATAAAAAACTAGCTTATTTAAACGTTGAAAATAAGCTAGTTTTCCACAGAAACTGTTGATAAATTATAATTTAGATCGAAATGACAGTCTTTTTATTCGTCTTTTTTGTTGTTTGAAGGATTAATTATTATGTTTTCTATTGCTCCCCAATCGCTATCTTCTTTTTCCGGTATGATCAGTGTTACTTCATCATTAAGTTTGCCTTTGAAATAAGTGACTGAAGCGGTAATCACATTGTAAGCTTTCCCATTTGCTATAACTTTATAATTTTCGCCATCCTCTACAAGAGTTCCGATTATTCTTTTTCTATCTATCAAGTTGATTTGTTTAAAGATAAAAGTTCCGTCTTCCAATATAGTAAGTTTGAGAGTATCGCCAGGTACTAATTTTGACTTGCTGGCGTAATTGGATTGGACGGGATATTTTTTGCCGTCAGGGCATATCATCAATTCACCGTCAAATATGCCTTCAACTATTCTATTTTCTTCATCAACGGATAGATTTTTTGCTTTTTCTTTTAATCTTTTGGGTATTTTTACTTTTTCGCCGTTCATCTCGGCAATGATTTGTTTGGCAGAGATGATACTATTTTCCGCGCTTTCTACCACCTGTTTTAATAGGGTGAGCCTTGATTCATCTTTCATTCTTAATCCTTTGGTTTTTATTTTGAACTAGCTAATAACTCGCAATCTTTAGTTTTTATTTATGTTTTGTTCTGCCTATTATCTGTTTACTGATTCTATTTAATGGTTGCTAGATTACCATAGTTAATTTTAGTTGTCAAATTTATTACACAGATATTCTTCTATCCACTTTTTCTAAAAAAGTGGAGTAAAAAGCGCAAACTGTTCAAAAAATCTAAAAATCAGTTTGTTTTAAGTTTTTGGATTCGAACACTAAGAAGTGGTTTCGCTTAGGTCTGCTATCGCGAGCTTCGCTCAACTGAACGAATCCTTATCCGATATTTATCGGATCACTTAAAACAAGCTGATTTTTTTAACGATTTTTTCTCGATGTTTGCATGGTAATAAGTACAATAAAAAAGACTCATACGAGTCTTGGTGGTGTTTGTATTAGGGTGACATTTAGGATTAGTGAGTATTATTTGTTATTTTGTCGGTAATTGATTTGCTTATTGTTTCTAGAATATTTTTGCCGAGTCTTCCTTGAAGTATATCTTCATCGGTTATTTCTTTAATATTTCTATTAATTTCCTTGATTTGTTCACGTAATTTTCGGATTGTATCAATAAAATAGTCTGATGCTTCTTTTCTAGCGTTATCATCTGAATGATTAATAGCAATGGATTTAATATCGTTTTCAATTCTCCAGACAAGATCAGGATTTTTTTCTGAGCTAGCTAATCGGATGATTTGGCGCACTGCATTATCATAAAAGAAGAATTCTCCTGTTGTCTTTTTAGTATTCCATATAAACTCCATTGCCTCTTTGAATTTTTTTATACTTTCGGGGTCATTACTTAAGTCTTCAAAACAGCTACTTCTGCTCTTCCATATATCTTTCATTAAGTCACCTTCTCTCGCTATTTTAACGAACTTGAATTCGATATTATCGTACTAAATTACTTGTCTGTCAATATATTGCTCTTACTTGGTTTTATTTTGATACTAGAGAGATATGTTATAAATTGGTCGAGAGTATAGGAGTTCATCGTAAAAGCCAGATCAGCTTTTAATTTCGCTCTACGATCTCCATTATCTCCAAAAAGTTCATCGAGGAGTTTATCAGAAACAAAGTATACATCTGTTAAAAAGCCACTTTCTTCTAAACCAGGGACATTGACATCGCCTAGTATTTCCGTTATTGATTTGAGATTATTTTTTAAATAATATGGAAAATCGCTTGATTTAGACGTTTCGTTTACTTGTCCTGTAGTGGCTAGTAGAATTGTTTTGTCGTTGATTGAAGCAAGAAAATACGGCATTGCGTTTCTGTAATCATAGTGCGGAAGAGATATAAGCGTAAAAGGGATTCTATTTAAGCGCAAAATTTTAGCCAGTTGCCATTTTTCGCCAATATCTAGTCCTAGTTTCTTGTGAGTTCCGCGAATGTTTCCTTTCGGATCGTGCCATAGATCATCAATACCTTGGATATCCCGAATAATCAAAGGGTTAACGCATTTTTCTTTTTGTCCGTTCGTGTGTGTTGTCCGAATATCACCTTTGATATCAAGCTCTATGGTTAAGATTTTTTCTGTCTGCATAATATCCAAAATATTAATTCCCATTCCTTGAGCTACTTCCCAGAGTTCCTTTGGATTTTCTTGAGAAATCCCGTCGATAATCAGCTCACTTTTAAATGGATTCGCTAGGTTAAGGTGTATTGTTAAAGTACCCCAAAACTGATTCTCTTTCATTCATATCGCCTCCTTAGCATCAGTTTGGCAATCAATAAATAGTACACAAATCCCTTTTAAAATACAAATTTTCTAATTCTTAAATTCGCTAAAAAAATCTTTTTTGAACTGCGGGAATTTTT
The DNA here is from genome assembly GCA_002792735.1 of bacterium CG_4_10_14_0_2_um_filter_33_32. NCBI lineage: Bacteria > bacterium CG_4_10_14_0_2_um_filter_33_32. The sequence goes on along the minus strand of PFOW01000048.1, from coordinate 12,687 downwards.
GTTCTTGGATAGCTTTTCTAGCATCAGCCATTAAAGAGATAATAAAATGAAGATTATGCATTGTTGTAAGACGTATACCTAAAACTTCTTTTTCTTTTAAAAGATGTCTGATATATGCCCTGGAATAGTTTTGACAGGTTTTGCAAGAACATTTATCAATAGGCTTAGGGTCAAGCTTATATTTTGCCAAATTAAGATCTATTCTACCCTTTTTAGTCCATACAGCGCCGTTTCTAGCCATTCTAGTGGGTACAACGCAGTCAAACATGTCTATACCTCTTTCTATCGCTTCTAGAAGATCCTCAGGCTCACCAACACCCATTAAGTATCTGGGTTTATCTTCCTGTATTAATGGAAGAGTATACTCAAGCGCTTTTTGTTGTTTTAATTTGGATTCGCCGGCATTTGCCACACCTCCGATTGAAAAGCCTTGCACCCCAAATTGAGACAGGAAATCAAAGGATTTTTTCCGCAAATCTTCGTAAGGGCCACCTTGTATAATAGCAAACAGAGCCGGTTTATTTTTAAGTTTGGTTGTTTTTTTCTGGAAATGTTTCCATGCCTTTTCAAACCAATTACTTGTTATATTTACCGCATGTTCTATTTCTATTTTGCTTGCTTCAGCCGAGGGACAATAGTCTAATGGCATGATAATATCAGAGCCTAAGTCTAATTGAATATCTATCACTTTTTCAGGTGTGAAAAAGTGCCTTGATCCGTCAAGATATGATTTAAATTCAACACCTTCTTTTTGAATTTTAACTAGATTTTCTGCTTTTGAGCCGCTTCCTAAGCTAAAAACCTGATAGCCTCCACTATCCGTAAGAATCGGTCTATCCCAGTTCATAAATTTATGCAACCCACCCATTTCTTTAATTAATTGATTGCCAGGTCTTAGATATAAATGGTAAGTATTAGATAAAATTATTTCGGCGTTTAAATCTTTTAATTCTTCTGATGAGACTGTTTTTACGGTTGCACACGTGCCGACAGGCATGAAAATAGGGGTTTTGATGACACCATGCTGAGTGCTTAACTCCCCTATTCTGGCTTTGGTATTTTTATCTTTTTTTGTAATCCTAAATTCAAGCATAATATAAATATAGCTTAGTCGGCCCTATGAGTAAATCTCGTTAGAAATAAGAATTAGCTTCAAGTTGAATATAGTGATCAACTGATTTATACTTTTTAGAAACACGAAAAGTGTTTATTGCTTAGTTCTTTAATATCTAAAAAAGGAGTGGGATAAGTTGAAATCATCTGTTCTTCAATCCAATTTCAAAAGAATTATTCCTACAAATTTATCCAATATTGATCTTAGTGAAGTTATCGAAAGTAAAAACGGAAGAACATTTTTGATTGTGATGGAGCCATTAAATAGGTTGGTTGAAGATACTGGCTGCGTTGATAACCGTTTATATCCATTAGTCGGATTAAAACTAGACAAACTGAATATTTCCATTAACTTTAAAGAAAAAGAAATCCGCGTTTCTGTGAAAAGTATTCTTAGTAAAAATGAAGCAGAAAAGGAGCTTAGGGATTATTTGGCTAATGTATTCAGGCTAGTTACGGCTGTTATGTTTTTTGAGTTGAGATATTAGGAGGTGATTGTTACGGCTGAAGCTGAGGCTAAAGTTAGCAAACTTTTTTCCTTTGAAAGGATAATATTACTTAAAGTATTCTTTTATTGGGGAAATTTACTTGATAGATGTAAGAGAGACGGAAAAACAAAAGAAGGATTGAAAAAAATTAAGCCGATTCCAAATAGAATATCCTGGTTTAGGATAATTTTTTCTATTCCTTTAGCGATTACTCTTTATGCTATTTTCATATCCGCATATACAGATCAGATAGACATTTGGTTGTTCACCCTATTAATATTTATTTGGATCTATATATATGGATTTTTAACATATGGGGATAGGATTGATGGCTTGATAGCTAGGGATTATGATGCTAAAACAATACTCGGTGCCTTATTAGACCCGGGAGCGGATAAGACTTCATTTGTTTCAGCTGCTGTGCCGATCGGCCTTATATTGGGTTTGATTTTAAATGATCAGCAATATATAGTTCTAGCTTCAAAATTTTGGCTTTTAATGATAGCTGAGATGTCTTTAGTCTTATTAGCCTTACTTGGAGGAGTAATAAACAGATTTGTAAAGAAAAGTATTAAACTTGGCGCCAATATCTTTGGAAAGCTAAAATATCCAGTAGAAATTATTGGGTTTGTATTAGTTTTTCTTCTAATAGTCGCCAGTTTTGTTACTGATAATGATTATTCTCAATTGATCTATAAAACCGCATATTATTCTTTATCACTAGCAATAGTTCTCGCCTTTTTAAGCATATTCGTACATATAAAATTACTCTTTACCAGCGAACAATAGTTCGCTTTTTTTCTTGTCTAATTTAAGGTGATTTCTTTTATCTTTGTTAAATCTGAAAGGTTATTTATAAGGATTTTACCTTCTGATACCGTATACAATTTATCTTTTATATAAAGCGATCTCTCAACTGATAGATTGTCGCCATAGTAATTATAGTATCCGTACTGATCCTTGGATGGTTTATTTTCGGGGTAATGAGATATTCTTCCTTTTAACTTAAAGCCGTTTTCCAAAGATAGGTCGTATACGTAAGCGCCCTGGAAAGTGTATTCTCCATATTGAGGAGCTTGACTTTGATCCTTTTTTTTCTGTTCCGCGGTTAATTCAGCCAATAATACAGGAATAACCAGCAGACTCTTATTTTTGTCATAAAGGAATGCTTTGTGATCGTTTAGGGCATATGAATCAGTACCTCTATCTCCGATATCTACTTTAAATTCCTCTTTAGGGTTATTAAAATCAGTTACATCAAAAACGGCCATCTTGATGCCTTGATACCAGGCAAAATCTATACTTCTTTGATCTTTTAATAATTGTTCAGCTTCGATTGTATTTTTACCGAGGCCCAAAATATGGTTTTCATCAATGGGGTGTAAATAATCAGAAAAGCCGGGTATTTTGAGTTTACCAAGAACCTTCGGGCTGTTAGGGTTTTTAAATCCAGAGTAAAGAACGGGTCTACTTTTTTGAAGGTAACAAGATATCCTCTATCCCCCACAAATCTGGCTGAATATATTTTTTCGCCTGGCGCTAAATTTTCCAGCATGCCAGCGGTTTTTAATTTATCATCCAAGATATATACATCATTGGATGATTTATTGTTTCTACTTGCAACACTGCCTTTTGTGGTAGCTATTCTGAAATAATTATTGTATTCATCCATTGAAAACTGGTTTAAAACATGTCCAGTTACGGATCCTGTTCCTAAATATTCTGTTCCGTTTTCTTTAAGGGCAAATTTATAGATATCGGTTTTTTCCTGCCATGTATTTTTTATACCCTCATAATTAGTATTTGCCAGATATAAATTATTTAATGAAGCATAAACATTATTGCTGCTGCCAATAATAACTCGCTTATCTATTTCTTGGTTATCGTTATTAATGGGAACAGTAAGGATTGAAATAAAATGATTATTATTATACCCATAATCATTTATTCGGTTTTTATCCTGTTCATCCACCCCATTTAAATATTCGATACTGTCACATTCACATGCGCTTTTCTTAGGTTTATCTCCTGATTTGCTATCAGAATATTTAGGGATTATTACATCGGGATTTTCTAATTTTGCCATCCAGTAAGTCGGATAAGTATTCATCACAATATATACACTATTGTTAATCTTTCTGGATGTTGCGTAAGAGCTTTCAAATTTAACGTTTCTCGTTAGTGTTGGATTTTCTTTATTTTCTATATTCCAAATTTTTATAAATGAATAATTTCTATTAACTTTTTCCGGATAATTTTTAAATATGCTTTTATCTAAATTTTCTTCAATATATTTTTCACCCATTGCTACAATCTTATTACTGTCTATAAATATTTCATCCACTTTTGATTCTTTATCCAGCTCAATTGTTTTTACTGTTTTAGCTTCTTCTGCTGGATAAGCTTTTATTATATATATTTTGTTATTCTTAACTTTATAAATATATTCTCCGTCAGTTTTTACCATATCGGCTTCATCCACTCCTTGAACTTGAACATTGGTTTGTGAATAATCTTCTTCTGCTCCTCCACCTTTTTGGGTTGCTGAGCCTGGAGCGCTAAGTGAAACTGCATCATTTCGCATATAGGATCTTCCCTGTTGTTCAAAAATATCTGCGAGTTTTTGGCATGATGTTATTTTTTTTAGTGATGTCGGGGAATTATCCCTTAGAGTTTTTGCAATAGACATATACTGAGAAGAAATGAATATCCCGCAAACTATCGTTATTAAAAAAACCAAAGAGCCAATACCAAAATAGATCTTATTAGGGTTAGTTTCCATATTGTCCTTTATTATCAATTTGATTATACAGCAATCAGTTTGTCTATGACAATTATTTCCATTATTAAATATTTTAATTCTTAGTCTTGTTTGGTAAACTGATTCTATGGATGAAGCATTAGATTTTCATAAAAAATATAAAGGTAAGATTCAGATATCTTTAAAGGCTCCTTTGGATAAAGATACTCTAAAATTAGCTTATACTCCTGGGGTGGCGGAAGTTTCTTTAGCGATAGCTCAAGATAAGAAATTAACTAATTTATATACTAATAGAGGTAATACGGTAGCTATAATTACCGACGGATCGGCTGTTTTAGGCCTTGGAAATATTGGTCCGGAGGCTGCGCTTCCTGTGATGGAGGGTAAAGCAGCTTTATTTAAGAAATTTGGAAACGTTGATGCGATTCCTATTATTTTAAACACTCAGGATACTGAAGAGATTATAAAAAGCGTGAAAGCTATTTTTTCTAGTTTCGCAGGTATAAATTTAGAAGATATTTCTGCACCAAGGTGTTTTGAGATTGAAGAAAAACTAGATAGAGAATTACCTATTCCCGTTTTTCATGATGACCAGCACGGTACTGCTATTGTTGTTCTTGCCGCATTAATTAATTCTCTAAGGGTTGTTGATAAGAATAAAGAAGCGAAAATAGTTATTTCTGGCGCTGGTGCAGCAGGCACTGCTATAACTAAACTTCTATTGTCCTATGGATTTAAAAATTTGGCTGTATGCGATTCTAAGGCAATTATCGAAAGTTCCAGAGAAGATTTAAATGGAGCAAAGCAAGAAATCGCAAAAGTAACTTCTCCTAATATAAAAGGTATATGTCCACTAGCATATGCTGGTGCTGATGTTTTTATCGGTGTTTCAGCACCAAATATTTTAAGTCCTGAAATGGTAAAAAGCATGGCTAAATATCCTATAATATTTGCTCTTGCCAATCCAAATCCTGAAATAAAACCGGATTTAGCAAAAAAAGCGGGAGCCAGAGTTGTCGCAACCGGCCGCAGCGATTATCCTAATCAAATAAACAATGTGCTGGCATTCCCCGGAGTATTTAGGGGTGCTCTTGATTCAGGTGCTAAGTCTATAACCCATAAAATGAAAATTGCCGCAGCTTTAGCACTGGCTGATTACGTAAAAAATCCCAATGAAAACAATATCATTCCAAGTGTTTTTGATGATAATGTTTCCAAAATCGTTGCGGAATCTGTAATAAATGAGTCGAAAAAATTATATAAATAAACAAAGAAAATAAATAAAATATTTACTAAAATTACCACCAAAGGGTGGTGATTTTTATTTTTAGTGTGGACATTGAGAACATTAACAATATTCAAATAATTAAATTAGCGGGTGAATTAAATCATAGCGCACTTACTGAATTATATAATCGATTAGATGAATTATCTTCGGGTGGTCATTTATTACTTATTTTAGACAATATAATTGATATTGATGTTGCAACAAAACTCTTCAATTTTATTTCAGCCCTGCAATTAAAGCTAGCAAAAAGAAACTGTACATTATTAGTAAGCTGCAAAAAAGAAAATTTATTATTCAAAATATTGGAGTTTATGGTAAATGAGTTTAGCGCTTTCCCCTTATTTCACAATAAAGATAATGCCCTAAGAGTACTTTCTGAAATAAAAGAAGACCAAAAAATATTACCCATTCTATACAACAACACATAGCCTTTATGCCTAAGTAAAGGCTTTTTTCATTTTATTCTTTAACGTTTTTTAGTTTTTCCTGAGCTAAATTAAAATGATCAGTTTCAATTTGGATTAAAGCGGCAAAAACGGTCTTAATCCTTTTTTCTGGTGCCTTTTGGACTACTTCCCTATAGAAATTTATAGCTCTATTCTCTCTAAAGCTAGACTCTTCTAAATCTTTTTTAATATCGGTAAAGCATTCTGTTTCTACCACATCAATTTTTTTCAGCCCAAGCATTTTTTTAAATACTGAGGCATGTTCCGCCTCCACCTTGCCTAAAAATTTAAACATTCCCGATATTTCCGGATCCGTTACTGTTTTTGATATACATTTATAGAATGCCGCATTATCAAGTTCAAGCTTTAAGGCTTTTTGTAAATATTCTTTTGAATTTTGCGAGAGTTCGAGTCCTATGTTTTCTTCTTTCCATTCGGAGGCCAAGATCAAAAAATTATCATGGGCTCCGCAATATGGACAGTGACTTGGCTTGCTGTTGCCTATATAAGCTTCACAGCAAATTTGACATCTAAAAATTTTCATTTCGCCTCCTTTTTAAGTTAATTTTGATACTATAAAAGAAACCAAAAATCCAAAAACAGTTGAAAGAGCGACAAATACGCCACCTTCTTCATATGCTTCTGGGATCATTGTATCTGTTATCATAGCCAGAATTGATCCTGCAGCAACCGAAGATACCAAGGCCATTAACATATCAGAAGCGCCGGCTAAGTATCTATAGCCAAAATAAGATGAAAACCCGCAAATAATCGCTATAAAAAGCCACAAAGCCAATATAAAAATTTTATTTTTTTTAGCTTTTGTTATTCCATAAACTCCGGAAATACCTTCTGGTATATTTGAAAGAAATACCGCTACAAACATTAAAATTCCTGCTCCTTTACCAGCTAAAAGACTAGTTCCTATAATTACAGATTCAGGAATTCCATCTAGTAAAGCGCCGAACGTAATAGCAAGACTATTAGCTTCTCCCTTAAAATCGCTTCTTTCGCTTTTAAGGTGTTTTCTGTGGTGTCCGCCTCTTTTACCAATTAACCAATCTCCTAAAACAAAAGCCAGTGTTCCTAAAATAATGCCGGCTGAAATTGGTAAAATACCACCATTTTGATATGCATCTTCAATAAGATCGAAAGTTATAGCAGAGATAAGTACCCCGCTTCCAAAAGCCATTATCTTGGCTGATGTTTTTTTACTCGGTTTAAGGTATATACCTACAAGGGCGCCGATGAAAAGCGCAAGGCCAGCTATTAAACCAAACATAAACGCTAAAATCATAAGATAAATTTCATTGAGCTAATTAAGCCCAATGCCTTTGTTTGTTAATTTTTTCCTTTGACCAAAAAGCTTTTTCAATATCGATATTTAATTTATTACAGATATCTAAAATATAAATAAAACAGTCAGCTATTTCGTGTTCTACCTCGCCCTGTGGACGATTTTTGTCAATCTTTATACCTGAATGTTTTCTTAGCGCTTTTGCTAGCTCTCCTACTTCTTCAACTAAAAGAAGCAGTTTTTGTTCAACTGTCTCATCATCAAAACCACGTTCCTTAAGAGTTTTTTTAACGTATGCCTGTAATTCTTTAAGCGTTAAGGAATCATTCATAAATTTATTATATTGCAAAACAAAAACATAGCCAAGTGATAGCTATGTTTTTGTAAGAAAAAATCTTATTTATTTACAAAAGCGTTTTTTATCTGGAAAAGATAATAAAGAACAATGCCATCTATTATCAAGCCAAAAATAACTCCACCTATGCCTGATACAGAAATAAACAATAAACTCTGAATAATTCCAAAAATCATTATTCCTACAAGCAAATTCCATGACCATTGTTTAAGATTCCATGCCCCGTAAGCTGCTATTAGTTCAACAATACTAACAGCAATTAAAATAAATGCCCAAATTGAAGCCGAAAATAACGGATAACTAACAGATATACCTATCACTCAAGCTATAGTATCAAGACTTCTGGCAACAGACATCATACTTAATCCGCCTAAAATATCAAATACTTCTCCTATTGCTGATAAAATAGCAATAATTGTAACTCCTATTGGCCTTTTTCCCATTAACACCTTCTTTGATAATGAATATTAAATTTTAAATTACGAATTTCCACATATTTATTCTGAGATCGTATACTCGATAGTAATCGCTAGGTTAGTAACTGCTCTTCCTGCACCCGAATCTGTTTTTTTAAAGGTTACCGTGGAACCCGAATAAACTGGGTTACTTGTTATTCCGTATGTAAATGTGATTGGTCTAAATGCTCCAGTAAAAGCCTGACCACCGCTTACCTTAGTGTTAACAGAATGCATAATTGCTGGTGAGCCATTATACCAGTATGAAGTGCTGAATGTTGTATAGTCAGTATCATTTCTATTTATAAAATCACTGACAATTGATATAGCGGTAATAGTAGTATTATTTGTTACTATAAACACCGGTATTTCTTTGTTAACACCAGCATCTATATCTCCCATTAAGGTATTAGCCACGCGAGTTTTTGCTACTGTTGAAAGCTTTGCACTTGTAATAGCCCCATTCTCTATGCCATTGGTACCTATAGGAAGACCTTTGGTTACAAACGAACCATCTCCTGTAGATCCTTCATGATCATGATAACGAAGAAGCACGGATACGTTGTAATTAGAGACTATAGCTTCATCCAGTTTAGCCCATAACATCTCAAGAAGACTTTTGGCATCACTATTATAAACAGATGGTGCGCTACCAGCTGCTTTGATGGAGGTTACGATAAAAATAGAGAGGAAAATACTTAGAATTAAATAAGATTTTTTCTTCATAAAAGATCCTTTAGTTAATTAAGTTATGTTAGCTTACTTTTTTATTTTACCGATAGCGCAAGAATAAAATGATTTGGCTTTTTTAAGCAAGCTTTTAGCCTCTTCTGAATTTTTTTCCGGATAACCCATTTTGGATAAAACTTTTTTAGCGGTGTTTTCATCACCATCAAAATTTACTCTTTGGCAAGTATGATCAACTGATACATTTTTTAGACCAGCCTTGGTTAAAGCCGCCATTATACTGGCTTCACAGCCGTCGCATTTTATATTTACAACTTCAATTGTCTGCATATTATTCCCCTTTCTTAAGTCTCGAAATATACATTCTTTATCAAGACTGAAGTCCGCCAAAAACTGTAAGTGAGGGCGGACCTATTAAATTTACTCTTCTAAAAGTCGATTTTCTTCGTCTGATTTTATAATTTTCATCACAACTTTTTCTATATCAAGATTTCGTAAAATGGCTAATTTTACCAACTGTATCATTATATCGCCGATGGCATTTTCAACTTCATCGGGACTATATTTATCTTTCCTCATCCTTTTACTAACATATTCCCTGGATAACTCCCCTACTTCTTCCATTAAATGAATAAGGGTGCTTTCCTCATCAGGAATATTGTTGCGTTTTTTATCCCACTTTACAACAAACTCCGCTATTCTTTTTTGAAAATCTCCTACTTCCATGGATATTGCAAAAAATTATTATAAAGAAATTATAACTAACTAAATAGTTATATACAAATTGCGGGCTATTTTAAAAAAATATAGTATGTCATGCCATCGGTAAAAAAATGGCTGCCTACCTGATTATATCCACTAGTTGGATTAACTAATCGAAATTTTCCGATAAAGTCTATATCTTTTGTTTCTTCAAGTTCGTTTTTTACTTTTTCCCTTTCTTTATCAATATCAGGATCTATTTCATGAACAGGTATAAATAATTTTTCTAAAACTATAGTTTTATCAAAATGAACGGTTGCAAGCCAGATATTTTGGTTAGTTTCCTTAACGCTAAAAGATGTTTTCCAAAAATGAATATGTTCCCTTTTTTTGACCGAATAATTCACTTGTTTTTCATAAGCAAAATCATTTGGTATTTTATTCCAAAAAGAAGGAGTCCCCGGAGCTTGAGGATAAACACTGCCAACCATAATCGCTTTGACCATTTTGCTAAGACTAGTAAGCGATATTTGATCAGTAAGTGACCAGCCGGCATCTGTAAATGTTTTATCTAGTGTGTCTCTGTTTCCGATTATTATGATATTTATAGGCTCTAATACCCCACCTGAAACATCTTCGCTCCTTCGAGGATAATTTATAAATAATTTATTGGGTATTTCATTTTTAGATATCGTTGTAATATTCTCTTCCGATGTTTTAGGTTCTATAAAAGGATTACTTTGATAATAATAGAATGAATAGCCAGCCCATATAAAAAAGCCTAAGAAGGCTATTGCTACAATATTTATTTTGCGTATATAAGGCTTTTCTTTGGATGATTTAGTTTTTAATCTAATATCCAGCGCAGTAATTAATGCAATAACCCAGGCTAATCCTGCAGCATATCCGGCAAGGACATCCGAAGGAAAATGCGCGCCTAGATAGATTCTTGAGAATCCAATCATTGATATAAGAACAGTTCCCGAAACAGCGGTTAAAATTCTTAGCCGCTTGGATTTAACGGTTCTAAAAATAAAATAAGTGATTAATCCATAAAAAGAAATTGCCACAAAGCTATGACTGCTGGGAAAACTAAAACTATTTTCCGGAGTTAAAACATTTAGAAGTTCTGGTCTTGGTCTTTTGAAAAGATTTTTCATCACCCATATCAGTAATTCTCCGACAGCTGTTGAAATCAATAGTGTTAATAAGTGCTGCCATTTTTTTAAAAGAATTAAAACAATGCTCGATAAAATTATTCCTAAAAATATAATATGCCAATTACCCAAATTAGTAATAAAAAGCATTATTTGATTAAAATTCGAGGTGCGCAGAATTTGAACGAGATTTATTATTTTTAAATCAGATTGAATTAAAGGATCGTTACCAATTAAATCTTGTACTATACCTAAAAATATATAAAGAAAAAATAAAGCTACTAGTATGCCGATTGTTAAATGCAGGCCGAATATAGTATCGCGATCAAGTCTTTTTTGCAGAAAAATAAAAAAACGAGGATACTTCTTTTCAAACTTTTTAAAGGCTTGGCTACTGATTATTTTATCTTTGATGGATTTTAATAGTGATTTTAAAAATTTAAACATAATTATTATTTTAGGCGAGAGTTTTTTCTTATCTTAATGATTGCTACATCATTCTCATGGGGAAATTATAGCATAAATAAAAAAACACCAATTGTTTTGTTAGATTTTGGCTCGGTAAATTATAATTTTATGGAATCATTCTTTAACTTAAATTAAAGCATCAAGTAATTTTTTTCTAAGATAAATAGCCTTAGCAAAAGAAGTTTCATAACCATCTACATTATGCTTAATTGAAAAAAGTTTTTCTGCTCGATCCCTGGGCAATTCAGGGGGAATTGCCTTGGCCTTTGACATATAGCTTACCATTCGATCAATGTATTTTAATTGTCCTTTAGTAATTTTTATTTCATTCTCATTAAATTTTAGATCATCAATTGGTACAAGTATTCCTGAACCATCAACAACTTCAGTAAGAGATCCTAAAGACGGCGCCACTACAGGTGTTCCAGAAGCCATAGACTCAATCGCAACTAAACCAAAAGGTTCGGGCCAAAGATTAGACATAAGGGTTGCATAAGCCCCGCTGTACAAATCTCTTTTTTCTTGGGATGAGATAATTCCCAACACTTCATCGGATGTTCTTAAATTATTTTTAATAAACTTTTCAAAGTAATATTTTTCATGTTTTTCTGTAACTTTTCCAACAATCTTAATGGGCATATTTAGCTTATGGGCTACTTCTAGAGCTATATGTGCACCTTTTTCCATCCCAAATCTGCCGAGCCATAAAAGATAATCCCCTTTTTTATTAGGGTTAATAGAATAAAAATCCGTATCAACGGCATTATAAACTGTCCCCAAGTGCTGACCTTTTTTAATATGCGGCACAAACCTTTTTGCCTGATCGTGACTTATGCTTACAAAAAAATGTCCGGCTTCAGAAAGATTGTTAACAATATTAGGAATATGATCTTTTGAGGGACCATGCAGGGTTTGAATAATAGGAATATCGCCGGTATTAATTAAATCATCCTTATTAAAATCAATATCTGCTCTAAAAACAAATATTGATTTGTCTTTTTTCATTTCTTGAGCATGTACCGCTAGAGTATTATCCCAAATAACATCAGGTTTTTCAGCGATTGCCATCTCGTATGCAATTCTATTAAAATATCGCTCCTTATTAAATGAAATCCCCTGCCCAACCGCCTTAGGGGTTACGGCGACTAAATTACATGAGACCTTGGAATTACCGGGCGCAAAGAGGTAAACATTGTGCCCTCTTCTTTGTAATTCTTCAGCAGCAAGTGCTATTACAAGTTCAATGCCCCCATATTCTTGCTTTCTCCCCAAGATTGGTAAAACCATCGGGGCAATGATACAAATTTTCATAAACTTCCTTGATTCTTAATTTTATTATATACTTATTTCTCACTAAAGTAAAAAAAATGTGCGTGACGCGTACATCACTTGGATATTTGAAGTTTGTAATGATACAATCTCCTTCTCCGTCTGTATTTTCAGTAATATGCCAACCTTTAGGATATTTCA
>PFOW01000047.1 GCA_002792735.1 bacterium CG_4_10_14_0_2_um_filter_33_32 | reverse complement strand
TTGGGTAATATTTCACCCATTGATTATTTAATAAAAACTGTTCCGGAGTCTCAAATGTGCGTGACGCGTACATTTAATTGAACTTATGAATATTTAATGTTAAATCTAGATATGGATAAGAATGCTGAAAAAGCAAAAAGGATTGTTTTAGAAAACCAGTACATGGCAGTAGCAACCTCTAACGGAAACAACCCTTGGTCATCTCCTCTATACTATTCGGTTGATGAGTTTTTTAATTTTTATTTTGTAACGAGTTACAAATCAAGGCATTCTAAAAATTTACGAGTTAATCCCAGAATTGCTTTATCAATTTATAATTCTACCTTGCCTCCTGATAAAGTCGATGGTGTACAGATTGAAGGCACTGCAAATAAAGTATCTATTCTGGAATTTCCAAAGGCAGCGCTTTTCTATTTTAGAAAACGTTTTGGAGACCCTAAAAAAAGGAAAAAAAGCATTCTAGAATTATCTAAATATAGTGGTATTGGCTTACACAGATTATATAAAATTATTCCAACCCATGTTTACACTCTAGCCTCTTCTCACCAAAATGCAGATAAACGCGTAGAGGTTTTCCTCTCTTAAAAATTTAATTGAGATAATAAAAAATCACCCGGTTATAGCGGGTGATTTTTTATTTGAGCAATAATTTAATTATTATTCTGATTCAGTAGTCGATGATGAGGTTGTTATATTATCTTTACTATTCTTCATCGATTTAAGGGTAGCAGTGATGGTTTTTGCATTATGTTTGGCGCTAACTAAATTTTGCCTTGCTTGTTTTAATTTATCGCGAGCGGATTTAAGCGTGGTTTTATTGCCCGGATAACCTTCTGGAGTAAGGGGAATGATTGTATCCTCAATATCTTGAAGTTGAGTTTTAGCGCTAGCAATACTTGCTTTCATGCTAGTAAGATCATTTTTTAGATCAGTTACATCTTTTCCTTCAGCAGCAGCTTGATCCAAACGAGTTGATAATTTATCAGCCAAAGAAGAAAGTAAATCAGCGGCTTCTAAAGCTCTATCAGTTGATACTAAAAGATAAATTTTAGGAATAAACAAAGCAAAAACCCGATAAGAAGTGGTAATTGATTTTACATCTGCCCGAAGAATTGTTAAATCTGTGTCAGCATCGATTTTAGCCTTCAGAACCGTAAGATCAGCGATATTTTTATTAACCTGTTCTTTAAAGGATGCTTTTTGGTCTGCTGTTAATAGCTTCACTCTGTCTATTTTAGCGTTAATCTTTTGCAAAGCAGTTAATCTTCTACTAATCTCTTGGTCCCCTTTTGCTTTAAGTCTGGCGATTTTATTGGCTTGATTTTCAGTCGCTGCAGTTTGCTTATCGGCCCCTGTATTTTCCGTAGCAAAGGTAGAACTTGGCACAAAAAACACGACACCAGCTATGATAGTAACGGTTGAAATAATTGCTATATATTTATTTAAATTTTTCATATGCTTGTCCTTAATTACTTAAATCTACTTGCTGATCATTTAAACCATTATCGACCTCGGCTGTTTCAGTATCCATCTGACTCAACTTATTATCCACTGATTTAAGATCATTATCTAGCTGTGTATCCGAAGTACTACTAGATTTTGTTGTCTCACCTGTTGAATTACTTGCAGTAGAATTATCTATAGGGTTCTGTGTGGTTGTATTTGTGTTACTGCCACTTTCTACCCCTAAATACCTGTACGCAAGAAAACCATCGACAGAGATTATAAGCACTATGACTGCAATCAATGCAACCAATACAGGTTTGGAAGTGTTTTTTTTCGGCGCATTGGCTGTCACCGAAGCTTGCGGTTCGTTTTGCTCCATAAACTTCTCCTTTTTATTTTGCCTTAAAGGCTTAATTATTTAATTACTCCTATTTTAATACTTTGGCTTGATATAGCAAAAAGTGACCTATTTTAAGTTTTTTTATTTACTAATTCTCTTAAGATTGTGACGACTTCATAAAGAGGCAAACCAACAATATTTGAATAAGAACCATTTATTGATTTAACTAGTACTGGCCCCATTTTTTCTTGAATAGCATATGAACCAGACTTATCCAACGGCTCGCCAGTTTTGATATATCGATCAATAAGATCTTCTGAAAGCTGATTAAAAGTCACATCGGTTACGACGTTAAATACCTCATTAACATTTTTATTAAGACACTTTAAACAAACACCGGTAATAACCTGATGAGTGCGTCCGCTCATTTTTTTCAACATTTCTCGAGCTTTGGCTACAGTATGAGGTTTTCCTAATATCTCATTTCCCAAAGCAATAACAGTATCAGCGCCTATCACTAAAGAATCTGGATTTGCTAATGTGATAGCTTGTGCTTTTCTTTCTGCTAAAATATTTACTGCATCACTGGGTAGTATCCCATCTTCAATCTCTTCAGAAACATTTGAAGATAAACCAACAAAATCTATTCCTATTTGTTTAAGCAATTCTTGCCTTCTCGGTGAACCAGACGCAAGGATTATCGGTAAATTATTCATAATGTAATTATAGCATTTGGCTTTTAAATGCAAACATCGATAAAAAGTCGTTGATAAAATTAGTTTTTCTAAAGCGGTTCCGATGCTTTGATCGGAACAAGGATTTGTTAAGTTGAGTGAAGAGAGTGGTAACATCCTCGAACGAAACCACTTCTTAGTGTTCAAATCCAAAAGCTTTAAAAAAACTAATTTTTAGACCTTTTGAGTAGTTTGCGCTTTTGTGTAACTTTTCTAAAAAGTTGTAAAAATAATTTATTAGAAAAGCGGCTCCGAAGGAGCCGCTTTTAAAGATCAAATTACATTCCCATATCCATGCCCATACCTGGCATCCCCATTCCTCCACCTGGCATCCCAGGTTTTTCTTTTTCTGGAATATCAGTAACAGCTGCTTCGGTTGTAAGAAGCATAGAAGCAACAGATACAGCATTCTGTATTGCTGATCTTGTTACTTTTAATGGATCAATAATCCCTGCTTTAATCATATCTACGTATTCATGCTTGTCAGCATCATAACCAACATTCTTCTCTCTTTTTTTAACTTCATCAACTACCACAGAACCTTCTCTTCCCGCATTAGCAGCAATTTGCCTTAAAGGCTCTTCCATTGCTCTTCTTAATAATTTAATAGCGGTTTCCTCATCACCTGTAAAATCTAGATCTTCTAAAACGGGTAGTGCATCGATTAATGCAGTTCCACCTCCAGCAACAATGCCTTCTTCTACTGCAGCTTTTGTAGCCTGAACAGCATCTTCTATCCTGTGCTTTTTCTCCTGAAGTTCAACTTCTGTTGCAGCACCTACTTTAATAACTGCAACACCTCCGGAAATTTTTGCCAATCTTTCCTGCATTTTTTCTTTGTCGAAATCGGATGTTGAAGTTTCCAGTTGTGCTTTAATTTGAGCAATTCTCTTTTTGATTTCCGCTTCGGAGCCTTTGCCTTCTACTATAGTTGTATTATCTTTGTCAGAAACTACTTTTCTTGCTTCCCCAAGCATGCCAACTTCTGTACCATCCAATTTCATTCCTGTCTCTTCTGAAATTACAGTAGCACCCGTTAAAATAGCAATATCGCTAAGCATTTCTTTTCTTCTGTCTCCAAAACCAGGAGCTTTAATAGCTAAGGTGTTGAATGTACCCCTAAGTTTGTTTACCACTAACGTTGCTAAAGCTTCTCCTTCAATATCTTCAGCTATAATTACTAAATCTTTTTTACCACTTTGAGCCATTTTTTCCAACACTGGTAGAATATCTGCAACAGCAGAAATTTTGTAATCAGTAATTAATATTTTTGGATTCTCGAAAACCGCTTCCATTCTTTCAGTGTTGGTAACCATATAATGAGAAACATATCCTCGGTCAAATTGCATACCTTCAACTATTTCTTTTTCAAGTCCCATAGTCTGTGATTCTTCAACAGTAATAACGCCGTCTTTTCCAACTTGATCCATAACATCAGCAATTAATTTACCCACTTCTGGATCCTGGGCGGAAATTGTTGCAACCTGAGCAACTTCTTCCTTACCTGATATTTCTTTGGCGTTTTTCTGCAGTTCTTTAACTACTACATCTGTTGCTTTTTCCAATCCTCTTCTAATACCAATTGGATTAGCACCAGCAGTAACATTTTTTAAGCCTTCATCAATTAGAGCTTGAGCTAATAAAGTAGCAGTTGTCGTACCGTCTCCGGCAACATCATTGGTTTTGGTTGCTACTTCTTTTACAAGCTGCGCCCCCATATTTTCAAACTTGTCTTCTAGATCGATATCCTTAGCGATTGTAACTCCATCATTAGTTATGGTGGGACCGCCAAATCCTTTGTCTAAAACCACATTTCGTCCCTTTGGACCGAGAGTGATTTTCACAGCATCAGCCAATATATCTACCCCTCTTTTGAGAGATCTACGAGCTTTTTCATTAAATAATAATTGTTTTGCCATATATAAATACCTCCTAAAATTAACTTTCTATAGCTAAAATATCATCTTCTTTGATAATAAGATAATCTTCATTATCTATCTTTATCTCAGTTGGACCATATTTTTCATAAATTATGGTATCACCTTCTTTAACCTCTAAAGGGATGATTTCATCTTCAGCAATTCTTCCTGATCCTACTGCGACTACTTTACCTTTTTGAGGTTTTTCCTTTGCAGTTCCTGGAAGAACAATGCCAGATTTGGTTTTTTCTTCCTCTTCAAGGGGTTTAACTAAAACCTTGTCTCTTAAAGGTTTTACATTCATAATTTTCCTCCTTATATAATTATTTATTTTCAAAATGCTAACTGTCGGAGTGGTAGAGGGACGACGGACAGCACACCAAAAGTAAATCATTGATTAGAATTATTTAACACTCAACTAATTAGAGTGCTAATTAGAATATATTAGAGAAATAACAATTTCTTGTCAAGTATATAATAACAAACTAAGCTCTGGTACTTTGAAATTTTTCTATTCTAGATTCCCACTCATGCAGATAATATCCCCTCTTATCATCATAATGAATCTTAATAATTTCATCGCTTGATATAATAGAAGGGTTTTTAGCTGTCTTCTTATTTTTATCTATAATCTTTAATTGCTTTTCTTTAACAAATTTCTCAAATTTACCGGCAAAAGGATATAATATAAATTCCAGTATTTTCTGTGTCATCTTATAAAAAGGATTAGGCTTTAATCCATTTACAGAATTTGTTTTCCTGTTAGGTAGTAATTCTAAAATCCAGCTATTAAAATTGATAAAATCACGGGCCGCTTTTTTTCCAAATAAAAAACTAGTGGTATTAATCCAATAGGCTAAATAAATATCCTGTGGTTCTATAGAAACTGACTTAATGTTCGATTTGTTACTGACAATTAAAAAGTTGGGGCAAATTCTATTTTTGTTCTTTGGCCTGCGTTTCCTAAAAAGATCAAGTAATAAATTAGTAAAAGCCCGAGCAATCCATATTCTTTTGGGTGATGTAATAATAAGTAAATCTATATCGGAATCTTCTTTTGCATTATTTATAGCCAAACTTTGTGTGACAGCAATTCCCCTTATAAAAGGAATTATTCTTAAAATACCTACTATTCTTTTTGCTTTTTTCCATTTTCCGGCTGATATTATCTGACGCTCTCTTCTGGCCTTCACTATTTCATCTCTATTCCGTAAGAAATAAAATTCACCTTTTCTGCCCAATTCATTGCCAATCATCTTCCTGATGTTTTTTCTAACACTGTCTAAACTGGCAGGGGATTTCCATAAATAATTTGTTATTTCTTCTGTTGTAAGCGGATAATCAAATATGTCAAAATAGGAAATAGTTTCTAATATTGATTTTTTTATATTATAACTGTTCATAATTATAAATATATCAAAATATAATGCTTCTTGAAACTCTATATAGTTTAACTAATATTAGAATAACGAACATTAACAATAGGTAAGGAGGGGTAGGATTTGCTTAAAGAGGGAGTTATCGGAGCTATGCAAATTGTAGACTCATTAAACAATAATTGCCTATCTGTAGACTGTTTTATATCTTATATTTCAAATGAACGACTCAGAATATCCAACATAACCGAATATCAATTTGTTAAGTTAATAATAAGGAGATTTTGTTTTTATCGAAACAAAATAAACAAAGAAAGCTTAATTAACTTTTGCTGTATATTCGATGAGATAGGTATTAAATACCAAGAAGTAATAAATATAATCGGTAAACACAATATATTTTCCCAAAGATGGGGCAGCTATGATAGCTTTAGAATATCAACATTACCTCATGATAATATCTTAGATTTAACAAGCCGAGTAATTGGCACACTTTTTTTAGAAATAACACATGACGAAAAAGCACTTAAAAGATTCAAATTCATTTCTATATTTACCAAGAAGCGTTAGCTTCTTTTTTTTGTGATAAAGTATTTATGTTAGAATAGAAACAAAGGAGCAAATATGAAAAATAGAATTTTTTCAGGCATACAGCCAAGCGGTACTCTTCATATAGGTAACTACTTAGGAGCCATCGTTAATTGGGTTAAACTTCAAGAAGAATACGAAAGCTTTTTTTGTATTGTTGATTTACACGCTATCACGGTAAAACAAGACCCTAAAATTTTAAAACAAAAGATAAGGGAAGTAGCTGCAATATATCTAGCTACCGGTATAGACCTTCAAAAATCAGTAATATTTGTACAGTCTCACAGGCCAGAGCACGCTGAGCTGGGTTGGATTTTAAATACTATAACTTACATAAGTGAATTAGAAAGAATGACTCAGTTTAAAGATAAATCAAAGCGTCACTCCGAAAACATAAATACTGGCTTATTTGATTATCCGGTTTTAATGGCTGCTGATATTCTTTTATATAAAACAAAGATCGTACCTGTAGGCGAAGATCAACTTCAGCATATCGAATTAACAAGAGATATTGCTAAAAGATTCAATAATACTTTCGGAGAAACCTTTATTGTGCCCAAAGCAGACATCCGAAAAGATACAGCTAGAATTATGGGATTAGATAACCCAAGTGAAAAAATGAGCAAATCAGCAAAAAGCTTATATAATTATATTGCCTTAACGGATTCAGCAGACACTATAAGAGAGAAGATTAAAAAAGCAGTAACTGATACCGGCAAAGAAATTAAATACGATGAAAAAAACAAACCGGCCATTTCTAATCTTCTAAATATTTACCGCGGATTTACAGATGAACCAATTTCTGAAATAGAAGAAAGATATAGAAACAAGGGTTACGCTGATTTTAAAAAAGATTTAGCAGAAGTGATTATTAACGGACTAGAAAAATTTCATCAAAAATTTAACCAATTGCAAAAAGAACCTCAATACTTAGAAAAAATATTAAAAGATGGCGCTGATAAAGCAGGTAAAGTTGCAATACCAGCATTAGAAGAAGTTAAAAATAAAGTAGGCTTAGGTTAGATCGTGCTCAAAAGTTCTTGTTTCTTCTGTCCAAGCAATTCATTAGAATCTGCTTCTATGTTTATACGTATAACCGGTTCTGTATTTGAAGATCTGACATTAAAGCGCCAATCCGGATATTCTATTGATAATCCATCTATATCATCTTCTTTACCATCTTGGTATTTTTCTTTTAGCTTATCAATAATCTCTTGGACGCTTTGAGCTACAGAAACATTAATCTCTCCGGATACAGGAAACCTACTTTTATAATGATCATTTAGTTGAGATAGATTAGTGTTTGGATTAGCTGATAAATATTCCAACATAAGCAGGAATGGAATCATGCCATTATCGCAATAAAAATAATCTTTAAAAAAATAATGGCCTGAGTTTTCGCCGGCATAGACAGCATCTACTTGTCTCATTTTTTCTTTAATAAAAGAGTGGCCTGATTTACAGAATATTAGATCCCCGTTATTTTCATTTGCTACAGCCTGTATCGGCCGTCTGATTCTAGGGTCAGAAATTATTTTGCCGCCATTTTTTTTATCCAACATTATTTTCGCCAAGATAGAAGAAATATAGCTTCCTTCAATAAACCTTCCATTACTATCCACAAAGAAACATCTATCAGCATCTGCATCCCAAGTTACTCCAAAGTCTGCTGATTCCTGAACAACTCTTAATTCCATTTCTTTTCTATTTTCAGAAATCAATGGATCGGGCTTGCCTTTTGGGAAATTGCCATCTGGCTTAAAATTAAGTTCTACTATCTCCATTGGTATACTTTTCTTTAAACTATTAATTACATTACCTGCCATTCCAAAATTTGCATTCGCTACAATTTTGAAACTTTTGATTTTTTTTGAATCAATAAAGCTCGCCATTTTTTTAATATAACCGTCAAACAGATCAATTTTTTCTATGGTTCCTTTATTATCTGCCTTATGAGAAAAATCCGATAATACCAATCCTTTGATATCGTTGATTCCTGTATCTCCTGAAATTGGAATTGCTTTTTCTCTAACCATTTTCATGCCGTTATATTCTCTAGTATTGTGAGAAGCAGTAATCATTAATCCACCGTCTAATCCATAATTAGCCACGGCAAAATAATACATATCGGTAGAACCGCAACCAATATCTATAACATCAACCCCTGCATCTACTAAGCCATTGGCGGCCGCTTCCCATAATTTAGGCGAGCTTAATCGAACATCCCTGCCTAAAGCAACTTTTGTGGGAAAGTTTAAAAATTTAGTATAAGCTTGAGCAATCTTATAAACAATTTCCTCATTAATTTCTTCCGGATAAACACCCCTAATATCATATGCTTTAAAAATTTCTAGGTTTATTACCATAAAATTAACCTTTTTTAGATATAAATATTATAAACAAAAAAAAGTTAATGTAAAACCGCATCGAAATTTAATTAGACGTAGCGGGAAATTCAGACGCTGGCTTATAGAAACT
The DNA here is from genome assembly GCA_002792735.1 of bacterium CG_4_10_14_0_2_um_filter_33_32. Lineage (NCBI taxonomy): Bacteria > bacterium CG_4_10_14_0_2_um_filter_33_32. Next base: position 6,306 of record PFOW01000047.1, on the reverse strand, counting down.
GTAAAAATCGTCTTTTTTAATTAATTGATCGCCTTTATATATTGTTCGAGAAAAAACTGTCTTTAAACTTCCGTTGCTTCCTCGCTCTATCACTTGAGGGTTATTGACCTCTACTCTCCTAGATCCTTTTGTTCCATAAAAATCAAAAGTTAAACGATTACCGCTGGAGTAGGTTTGTATTAATATATACTTTCCGCTATCATTTTTAAATCTTAAATCTGGATGTGGAGGATAAATTGTTGCATCTACTCCCGCCTGATCAAAAGGCCAGTAATAATAATGTACCGCGAACGAATGATTTTTTCTCTCAGTTATTGGGAAGCCCGAATAAAGCGCTGCTCTAAATGCTGTAGTTGCAACCTGGCATAATCCTCCACCATACTCTTTAATCATTTTACCTGGTTTTATAACTAATTCGGGGAGAAAACCAGTGCTTGCATCAACTTCCCCTAAGTACTTATTGAAAGAAAACTCTTCCCCAGGAGCTATAAGTAATCCATTAAATTTAGAAGCTCCTACTTTAACGTTATTTTTTCTGGCTGCGGACGATCCAGAAAAATCACTTTCGCCCTTACCTATTAATTCGACAATGCCTAATTCTTCAATATTATCTTCTTTAACTTTGGCCAAAACTTTTTTTACAGGAAGATTAATACTATTTTCTTTCTTTTTAAAGGAATTTATTATCTCATCTAATGATCCTTTTATATCTAATTCCTCACCATCCCGTGAAGCCGCTTTAACAACAACTTTACTGTTATCAATTCCCAAAGAAGCATTTATAGAAGTTTCATTAATTTGGTTAGCTATATTATTAAGATATTCGGTAACTTTTTCGCTTTTTAATTTAATTTCTAAATTCTCGTTTAAAAAATGAGTTATACCAAAACTTTCCAAGATATTTTTTAAATAATTATCAATTTTATATTCATCGGGCTTAACGGCAATAATATCTTTATCTCGACTTTCAACCGTCAACCAATCCTGTACTTCTTGTACTTTAACAGTCCATGTTTTACTTTTCGCATTTAAAATTACATTACTACCTAAAATTTCCTCAATATCTTTCTTTATGTTTTTTATATCATTTTCATTTGAATTTGGATAAACGATCTTTTGTGGTAACAAAACAGATATTTTTGATAAATACGAAGAATTTTCCAAGATTAAATATTTTAACGAGATATTATTTACTTCTTTGCCAATTTTTTCACCACCTAATTCAACCAATCCATTTTCAATCTTTAAGCCTACATTAACCGCATCAATATCAGCTTCTTCTGATATCTTTTTTATATTACCATCAACCGAGTTTTTAGTAACAAACAATGGAGACTCAACTCCAAAAAACAACACGCTTAATCTATTTATAAACTGTTCCGATAGATTACCCTTACGACCTTTCTGAAAAGTATTTTCTATAGTTTTATCTATATCAAAATCTAGTCCAAAATCTTTATTTAATATTTGCCAATTTTTATCATCGCTTTTTATTTCTGTTTTTTGTTCGCTCCATTCCTGAATCTTAGAAGTTATAAGATCTTGGACTTCTCCTTTTGTTTTACCATCTAATCTAATGCCAGCTATTTCAGTACGAGGAAAAAATTTCGATACATAAAAAATATCGAAATATAAAAAAGTTCCCACTAGAAAAATCGAAACTATAACAACCGTACAAGCAAAAAATAATATTAAATTATTATAAAAATGTTTCTTTATTATTGACATAGCTATTCCTTATTTTCTGTACCGTTAAGAATTTCCTCTAAAATCTTTCTGGCTAATTTTTCTCTTTCTTTTGTTAAATCTTGATCTTGAGAAATCCTTATCCACACAACATCTCCCTCTTTTGATTCTTCCGGCAATCTTTCTGTCGGCCAATAGATAATTTGATGATCCTTTAAAATTATAACGGCAGATTCCTTTTCGAATCTATCTATAACTCCTCTGATAGAAAACTCCTTTTCTGGTTCTTGATAATTCATGTACTTCTCTCAAATTACCTTATTGTATTTTCTAAAGCAGGGGTAATCTGTTTCTTCCTGGATACTATACCATCTGCAACAAGACAACTATTTTCTTCGATAGTATTAAAAGATTTTTCGACTAAATCCTTATCTTCCTCTGAAGCTATTATAAAGTAGGCTTTTTTATTGATTATGCCTACTATCGCAAACAACAAATAGTCTAGTCCTTTTTTTGTCTTTTTATCTCCTAGAATTTTTTTTATTTCTTCAGTTCTTTCAAGGACTGGTATTGTATCTAAGGTCTCGAAAACTCCGACACCTACCTTTTTGCCTTTAATATCATATTCTTTATAATCAGCATTTATCAATTTTTCTGTATCTATGCCGGTTAAATCTGATTTTGCGGCAAACATTTCTTCTGCAAGTTTAGTCATATCAATTTTGGCAATTTTGTTTAAAAAATCCGCTTGTTTTTGGTCTTCTTCGGTTGATGTTGGAGAAGTAAATTTCCAAGTATCAGAAATAATTCCTGCTAGTAAAATACCTGCTATATCACTAGAAATCTCTACGCCTTTTTCCTTATAAACTTGCGTCATAATAGTTGATGTTGAACCAACAGGTTTAACTCGTATAGATATGGGGATAGAAGTTGATAATCCGCCAAGTTTATGATGGTCAATTATTCCGACTATTTCTTCCGTTTTGACGCTATCAGATGCTTGAGACGGTTCATTATGATCAACCAAGAAAACTTTTTTTTCTTCACCTAATATAATTTTTGGGACCTGAAAACCAAATTTATCTAGAACGTATTTTGTTTCTTTATTGACCTCACCTGCAATCGCTGCTTCAAAGTCTTTACCTAATTTCTTATCTAATTCCGCTAAAGCAATTGCTGAAACTACCGAATCAGTGTCAGGATTTTTATGGCCAACTACATAAGTTTTCATATTTTCTCCTTTAAAAATCTCTTGGACGAAGACCCCAATATTACATCGGGATATCCTTCTTTATTTTATGGCATTTTCGTAAACTTTTAAAGTCTCTATGGCCATTTCATCCCAAGAAAACTTTTTAACTTGCTCAAACCCTTTATTAATCAATCTTTCTTTAGTCTGAGAATTATCTAACGCTTCTTTTATTTTAGACGCTATGTCTTTAGTGTCTCTGGGATTAAAATAAATAGCCGCATCGTTAAGTATTTCTGGCAGGCACGACAAGCCTGAACAGACAACGGGAAGACCGAAAGATAACGCTTCTAGCGATGGTAAGCCGAAGCCTTCATTTAAAGAAGGGAAAGCATAAACAGAAGCATTTTTATATAAACTTACTAACTCTTCATCTGTTACAAAATCCGTAAAGATAACTTTTTCTTTTAAATCTAATTCTGAAACTAACCCCTTAATCTTCTCATAAAATTCATCTATCTTTCCTGCTAAAACAAGCATGGTTTTATCCGGAAGATAACTTACAGATCGGATAAGGTTTTCTAAATTCTTATGAGGATAGGCATTCCCTACATATAATATATATGGCATATTTATCTTAAATTTTTCTATAATTCGATTATCTGGTGATTTTTTTAAAAGTAGCTCTGATGGTCCGCCTTCATATGTCACTATAATTTTTTCTTCCGGAGTCTTTAAAATATCCATGAGTTCCTTCTTGGTGAATTCTGAAGGAACTATTATCTGAGCAGCTTTTCTTACTGAAGTACTAATTATATATTTATACGCTAAATGCTTAAACTGATATGTTAATAAACTCTTCGTAGAAGCTCGTACTGTTTTAAAACGGTGAAGTGTCAAATCATGAATGGTAATTACAAATTTACCCTTATAAAAAATGGGCACATTAAAATGAGGGAAATGCATTAAATCTATTTCATTAGATTCAATTATATGAGGGAAGTTAACTTGCTCTGAAACTCCATACCAAGAAAAATCAGCTAAAACCTTTTTAAAATTAGAAGCAGGTACCTTAAAAGAATCATATTCTTCTTTCTTTAAAAAAAGCATGTATTCATTTCCTGAAGCAACCCTTGCAAGTCCTTCTATCAAATTACCGGTATATCTTCCGATACCTGTAGCATTTATCATCCTTGCGTCTATGCCAATTTTCATTTTTGCTCCTAAGTATTTTGCTTTATATATTCTAATCAAAAAAATGCAATATTGAAATATTTTAAAAAATAAAAGAGACCTGATTTTAAAATAAAATTTTATTTATTTATTTTAAAGCTTTTCACAATCTTGTTAAATTCTTGTTCTACATGAGAAAAGCTTGATTGAGGCGACTGACCCGTTAAATAGTAAATCTTATTAAGGTTAACAAAAATAACCATAACCTGCTTTGTTTCTCTTTTTTCTCCGCTCTCTGTTTTATAAGTATACTGATATTTATACTCTAAAGCTTCTTTTTTATCTATTAATATTTTCCTAGAAGATATTTTTTGGAAATTTTCTAATTCTTTGGGCATAGAATCATTCATTCTCTTCGCAAGCTCATCATAAGAAATATTTATTTTTTCTTTTTTTTCTTCAACCATTACCTGAAAAGATGCTTTATATTTTTCATTTTCTATTTTAAAAGCTAAATAATTATCTAGGCCGGATTTCGCAAGATCTTTTTCTTTCCAATCAAATGAGTAAATTAAAGAAAAGCCATATTTTTGGTTTATATAAACCTTTTGTCCTAAAGAAAAATATCCTAACAAAAAAAATATTACAGATAAAGCAGCCAGAAAAGAAAAAATATAAAATATATGCTTTTTATTCATTCAAAGGATAATTATTTTCTGAAAAAATAAGATTTTGTAAACCAACGAGTAAACCTAAAGTAACCCATACATGCATAATATATAGAGTGGAAAATGCCTGGTATTGTACAACAAAGCCTAATACTACTGAAAATAAACCTAGAGTAAAAGCTCTTTGGAAACCATTAGATTTTAATATTGCTTTAATAGATCGTATAAAAAGCAATAAAATAAAAGTTATAAATGCTAGAAGGCCAAGACTTCCTGTTTCTGCCGCAATTTCAACTATTTCATTATTTGGTATATCCCAACCTGTAGAAGGAGTTTCTTCAGGATAGTTAGCCCGCCATGGACCAAAATTTCCTATACCTATACCTATAATCGGACTACTCTTAAAAGCTTCTATGCCGAAAGATATCCCCCTTGCTCTCTGATTATAACTGCCGCCGTCAGTAATTTCTGTAGAGTGTTTAATAAATGTTTTGGCGTTATCTTTCTTACTATTAGTAGTAGTAAGCTTAACAGCTCCCAATGAAATAATTATGGCTAAAATTACTATTCCAAAATAGCTTAGCAGTCTGTGCCATTTGATTTTTCTTATCGTAAAAATAATTACTGTTGCAATGATAACAGCGCTCGCAAAAAAAGCACCACGTGATAATGATAAAACAATATTGATTCCGATTAGTAATAACAATAGAAGATATTTTTTATCAACTTTTTCTAACTTTAGTTCTGCTCTATTCAAAAATAATGAAGAAAAAAGACCTAATGGTATTAATAAAAAATTAGCAAAATATAATGGCTCTAAGGCAGTTGACTGTATCCTGGGAAATCCAAAAACTATTTTAGTATATTCATATCTTAAACCTGTGACCCAATTTGGTAAACCAACAATGTCTCCAATAAATTGATAAATTCCAAAGATTGCTACGCCAAATGTAGTCCAAAATAATACTTTTTCTACCTTTTCTAATATCTTTTTATTATCGAATAATCTTATTACTAATTCATAAGTAAATATAACGAAACTAATAAAGATAAAAACTGATATAGCCCTTTTTAGATTAACAGCAACGCCTATAGACACAAACGCTGCTAAAATATATAAAAAAAGCGGCATCCAAAAAGGATCTTTTTTAATTTCATTCATTATAGAAATATTACCTTTTTTTATAAATCTCCAAACATAGATTGCACCAAGAATTATCACCAATACCTGACTTACTCTCAGAGTCATACCAAAAATATCAATAGCGCCGATTCTCTCAAAAGGCAGAGAAAATAATAAAAAAAGGAGTCCAATCTTAGGATCTTTTATAATACGAGGTATAAAAAGTAAAATTAATACTAAAATGATAAAAAATAAAATCTGTTCCATAATCTACTTATATAATTTAGCATAGAAGCGCTAAAACGTCTAATTTACCTCCCTGCATAATACCCCCCAGCCCAATTCCCTACTTTAGCCTCATTGTTCAGAGTATTCTTGTAGTAGGAAGATACCCAGAGTTCTGGTACTGCTTTGTTCCAGAATCTTGATTGATAGAAGGAAGAAGACCAGTTTAAAGGTACTGCTTT
>PFOW01000046.1 GCA_002792735.1 bacterium CG_4_10_14_0_2_um_filter_33_32 | reverse complement strand
CAAATTAGTCTTATACCACAAGGCTTTGATATGCATATTGGAAACTCCTTAGTTATTTGCAGGAGTCTCAAATGTTTCGTAACTTATTCAGCAGACAAAGCCCTAAAATATATCGTTCGTAAATTAAATATAAAGAAACAAGATCACGATATTTTGATTTTAGGCCGAATGAATGTTACTATAATCCTAAGAAAATACTATGTATATGGAAACAAAAAGATTGACTACCAGGATTGGAAAACTACTGTCAGGTACAAGAAAGCCCGACGAGGGTTTTGCTACCATTTTTGTTTACGAACCAAAGGATTATTTAGAAAAACAACACGGGAAAATATATTTTGTAATAGAAATTACCTCTGGATCAAAAAGCACTTCCAGTGTAGGTGAAGTCATAATTAACTCAATAAAAGATGAATATTACTCTGATCTTAACCGAAGCGTAATATTAAGCTTTGAATCAGCACTACGAAAAGTAAATGAGGAACTATCTGACTTTGCATCAGCTGGAGAAACTGACTGGATTGGTAAGCTCAATGTGGCCTGCGTTATTTTAGCTGAAGACAAATTACATCTTAGCAAAGTTGGAACCACAGAAGCATACATAGTACGCGGTGAGAAAATAACTCATATCAGCGAAGGATTATCTGTAGAAGAAGAAAAAGAAAAAGGTAATCACCCCTTAAAAACCTTTTCAACTATAACCAGCGGGTCAGTTCAAGAAGAAGATAAAATAATTGTAAGCTCTTCAGAGCTTTTCTATCACATTTCCCTAGCTGGAATTAAAAAAATAGTATCCGAAAATACACCCTCTGATTCGATTTCAAAACTTAAAGATCTTTTGAAAAATGAAGAAGGCATAGGCTCAATAGGTTTTCTTATTATTGAAAATTTAACCGAAGACGCTTTATCAAATACTAATGAACACACAACGGACGAAATATGGATTGAAGAATCAAAACCCTCAAAATCATTCTTAGCTATACTATCCGCTATCCTTATAAGTATAGCGACTTTTTTCAAATCATCCTTCCAAATAATAAAATCTAAAGTAATACCCGCAACAATAAGTTTTGGTAAAAAAATAAAAACAAAAATAGTTAAAACGAAAGAAGAACCTCTTGAAAATTTTGATGATGAAAAAGATATGAAGGAACAAAAAGAATATCTTACTCAAACTGATAAAGAACCAATAGAAACTGATAAAAAAGAAAAACAGCCAAAAAATAATGAAACTTTTATTAATTTTGTAATAAATTATTTTAAAAATTTCTCATTTGAGAAATTTTTCAAGGATGTGCAAAGGGTTTTTGGAAATATAAAAAATGCCATAAAAGAAAAGTCAAAATCTATTTATTTCAAACTTTTTGCAGTCTTTGCTATCCTTTTTGTGATAAGCATATTTTTTCTGGTTCGAAATAATAATATCGAAAAAAATAATAATACCGCGAAATTAAAACTCGATAGCGCTATTGAAAAAGAAAATAAAGCTGAATTTGCGATTATAACAGGGGCCAGAAAAGAAGCCAGAAACCTTCTTGATGAATCAAAGATAATGACTGAAGATTTAACAAAAACAAAGTACAGCAAAGAAGCACATGATTTACTTGCTAAAATAAATCTTGCCTATCAAAGAGTAGACGGAATCACTAAAACGAACACAGTATTGATTCAAGAAATAGAACAAAATATAAATCCCAACGCTTTTACTATTCTAAATAACAATATTTATTATATTGACTCTAAGAATAATCAGCTTATATCTTTTGATATTGATGCGAAGAAACAAAAAAAATATGACTTCCCTACTCCACAGAAACCTTTTTCCAAAATAATTGCGATACCCAAAAATAATACTATTCTCATGTATAGTGATGAACCAGAAATATTTGAGTTTAATGAAAAAAATGGCAAAATCTCAGAAGCAACATCAAAAAATGGATTTAACAAAGCTTTTGATTTGGCCAATTATCAATTAAATTTATATATTCTTTCAAAAGAAGATAACCAAATATATCGTTACACAAAATCCGCTTCTGGTTTCTCCAGTGCCTCAAATTTTATAACCGATAAATCAATCAATATCAAAGATGCTGTATCTCTAACAATACCTTCAAATACTGGTTTTGTTTACGTTCTACAAAAAAACGGAACAATAATAAAACTTACTAAAAGCAAAAAACAAGATTTCACCATTAAAGATATGCCTTTTAGTTTTAAAAACCCCGTCAAAATTCAAAGTAATAATGATGGTACTAAACTTTATGTATTAGATAAAGAATTAGGCATTATAAATATTGATGCCAACGGAAAATACACCGAAACATTTAAATTTAAAGATATTAAAAATATAAAAGATTTCTATATTGATAATAAAACCGGCACAATCTACGTCCTATCCGGTAATAAAATACTTAGTCTAGAAAAATAAAAAATATAATAACTCTTATCCCCCAACTAATCTTTTAAACTGTCCGCCCACAAAATCCCTAACCTTGCCTACCCATGAGAAGGTGTCTTCCAGGGTTTTAAGGATTAGATTAAGAATAGATTCTTCTTT
>PFOW01000045.1 GCA_002792735.1 bacterium CG_4_10_14_0_2_um_filter_33_32 | reverse complement strand
TCGCCCGTAGGGCGACAATCAAAAGTCAGTGTCAGGATTTTGGGCGAAATAGGTTCGGATTTTGTCCAAAAGGTACCGCCAGAGTAGTTATTTTTTAAAGTAAAAATATCTGTTAAAATTAAAATAAGTAACCGGATAAAATATGAATAATGATAATAATGTTAATAATCACGTGAATGATATGAATCGAAGCTCTGAAGAAAAAGATTACAGGAATTATGCTGAAAAATTAAAACTAGAGTATGTTGATCTTAGGGGTTATCCTATTTCTTCGGATGCGCTTAGGATCATTGCCAAAGAAGACGCTATAAAGTATGGTGTAATTTCTTATCTTAGGGTGGGGAATAAAGTAAAAATTGCGACTCCTGACCCAGAGAGTGAAAAGTTTAAAAATTTTCTAGAATCATTAAGAAACATTACGAAATATAATTTTCTTATATCAATAACCTCTCCATCAAATATAGAAAATACTTTAGATCTTTATAATCTGGTTAAGGAAGAATCAGAGATAAAGCGGACTGATACTAAAATTGAGATAACAGCGGAAGAATTAGAAAGATTTAATCAGAGTATTAATTCACTAAGAGATTTAAAGGAAGAGCTTGAAAAAGTTCCCACCTCATTTCTTTTAGAGCTGATTATAACAGGGGCGCTAAAAACAGAGGCTTCTGATATTCATATTGAGGCCGAAGAAACAGAAGCCATAGTTAGATATAGGATAGATGGTGTGCTGCACCCGATTATTAGTTTGAGCCCAGATGCTTTAAAGGCAATAACTTCCAGGATTAAGTTTTTGGCTAAATTAAAACTTGATATAAACAAACTACCTCAAGACGGTAAGTTTTTTGTAAACAGTAGCGGACGAAGGATAGATATTAGGGTTTCCACATTGCCTGAAATGTTTGGTGAAAGCATTGTCATGAGGTTGTTGGATAAGGAACTAGGTTTTGTAAAGTTAGAAGAGCTTGGTTTAAATCAAGAGCAGTTTAATAGGATACGAGAAGCCTATCAGAAACCCCACGGCTTAATTTTTGTTACAGGACCAACAGGTTCAGGCAAAACTACTACTCTTTATGCTGTTTTAGAAAAACTAAATAAACCAGGTGTAAAAATTATTACTTTGGAAGATCCTGTTGAATATACACTACCTGGTGTTATCCAAAGTCAGGTTAATGCTGCTAACTATACATTTTCTTCAGGGCTTAGGTCTATTCTAAGGCAAGACCCAGATATCCTATTAGTAGGTGAGGTTCGAGATTTAGAAACTGCTGAGATGGCGATACAAGCCTCTCTTACTGGTCACTTAGTTCTAACGACCTTACACACAAACGATGTTTCTTCTTCAATACATCGTTTGATTGATATGGGGGTTAGACCGTTTTTGGTTGTAGATGCGATAAATCTGATAATGGCACAGAGATTAGTCAGGAAAATTTGTTCTAAATGTAGAGAGGAATATGTTCCAGAAAAAACCGTTATTGATGAAATTAAAAAGGTTATTCCAAGAGTGAAGTTAGGGAAATTCTTTAGGGGCAAAGGTTGTGACTTTTGCCACCATACCGGTTTTAAGGGTAGGATTGGTATTTTTGAAATGCTGGAGTTAGATGAAGAAATTAAGGAATTGACTTTAAGGGCCGCGACCTTAGATGAAATAAATAAAGCTGCTATTAAAAACGGTATGATTACAATGGAGCAAGACGGTTTATTGAAAGTATTGCAGGGTATCACTACTCCTGAGGAAGTTTGGAGAGTAGTTAAAGGTTAATTATTTATTTTATATATTCTTTGGCTAATTTTGCTAAGTCACCGCTTAGATCATATTCGATAGTTTTTAAGAAATAATCTTTATATTCTTTTTCGTTACTTTGTTTTTTATATAACTCTCCTAGTTTTAATGATATAAACGCAGAAGAAGGTTCTTTGGCTTCCGCTTTTTGTAAGTATTCCAACGCTTTTTCTTTATCTCCTTTTTCAACATACACCCAACCTAAAAGTTTATTGTTTTCTGCTGTAGCTGCTATTTTCTCAGCATCAGTCAATTTTCCTTGTTTTATGATTACATTTATTAAAGGCATTAGCACAGTTTCGTCTTTTGGAGCGAAAGTTAATGCTTTGTAGAAGTTTTCTTCAGCTGTCTTATTATTTCCTTGTTGTTCATTTATGTTACCTAACAATTTATAGGTATTTTTATTTTTATAGCCAAGGTTAACAGCTTTATTAATATTATTTATTGCTTCATTAGCATTGTTTTCTTTAAGTCTTACTTCGCCTAAAAAGTAATAAGACAATCCGTATGCCGGATCTTCTTGAATCGCCTTTTGGATGTTATCGCTAGCTTGATTATAATTTTCTTTTAAGATATTTGAATAACCTAAATATATAAATGCATCGCGATATTTTGGATTATCTTTTATGACTTTGTTGAGTATTATTTCTGCTAAATATGGTTCGTTTATTTCGTTTAAAGCTTCTGCTAAAGTAATAGATTTAAATGTTGTATTATCGCTATTTTGAATTTTTTCAAATGTTTTATTTATTATAGGCAAACTATCAACAGAACTTTCTTTAGATTTAAGATTGTTAATAATATCTTGTGATTCTTTCAATTGTCCTTTCGATATTAAAAAAAGGCTTTTATAAAATTTTCCTTTTTTACTATCTTGATTTAGTATATTTATTGCATCGTCAATTTTACCAAGATCGGCATATACTCTAGCTTTCTGCGTGCTTAGATTATCATCGTTACCAATTTTTCTTGGTATTTTTTTGATAACAGTTTCAGCGTCATTAATTTTATTTTCCAATATAAGAGTTTTGATTAGGTAAGTGTATGATATAGGATTTTTCTTATTTGCTTTAACCGCTTTTTTAAATTGTTTCTCTGCTTGATTGTAATTTTTATATAAAAGATATATCTCTCCAGTTTTTATATTTATATATTCATTATTAGGCATTAAGATTGATGCTTTTTCAAAATCCGATAGTGCGGATTTAAAATAATTTCTCGATAAATTATTAGCTCCCTTCTTTATATAAGAATCTGAAAGCTTAACTCTGAATACAGTAATAACAATTGCTACTAAAAAAATAGCCGCTAGAATTTTATATAAATTTATTTTGTTCATACTATGAGTATATCTGTTTTTAATACTTTAGGGCAAGTTTTTATAAAGGACTTTATTTATGATAAATTAATCTATTATCTATTTAGGTATGTACTTTAAAAGGAGTGTTTACATTGCTTCTTGAAAAAGAAACTCAAGATAAACAACTGACTAAATTAGAATGGATGTTTAGAGAAGCTGTTGATAAAAATCTACCGATAGCTGAAGTTCAGACAAAGTTAACCAAGCTTACTATTAAAAGGGAAGCTGCTGAATTTGAGGTAATATCAACTTTGGTCGGAAGGTTAGTCTATTTGGTAGAAAATAGTACAAAGATATAAGAAGGAGACATTATTGCTCTTATTAAAATAGCCGGTTGTATAAAACCATTCGAAGTATTATCTCCTCATCCTGGTATTGTTGTTAAAGTCTCAGTTTTTACTGAGAAATTATATAAATATTATCAGGCAGTAGAATATGGCACGGTGCTTGTCGTTATGGATGTTATTAAAGAAAGGGTGATTGATAATGAGAAAAAAATTTAGTTCAATTGATACCGAGGGCATGCTAAGCATTAAGAAGATAAATAGAGAAAAAAGCTTATTGTTTATTGATGATTCCGCAGGGAGAGAAGCTATAGTTCCAATATTCGATTTGCTAAAAATTTTAAACGAACAGGGCTGCTTAAAAGACAATGGTTTTTTTGGATATGATACTTTCCAGTCGGTTTTTACGTGGCGGTATGCTTCAGAAAAAATGCGCAGTGTTTTTTCCGTATTGTATGAACGGATAGAAATACCAGGGCGGATTTGGGTTGCTGTGGCTAAGGTTCAATCAAAACATGGAATAATTTCTACCGCTCAATATGAAGATATAAGAGATACCATAAACGGAATAATCAATAGTCCTGAGTCCCTTGATGTATTGTTAAGATCGCTTGAGCTGGAAAAAGAGTTTGATCATGATGTTATTGCTACAAAAGAGGCTTTTGCGGAGCTATGTAAGATAGGCGGTGGCGTAATACATCACGGTTTGACAAGTATGGATAACGTAAATAATACCGAAGCTATTATACTTGCGGAAGCATTAGCGATAATAGAATTGAAAATTAGAAAACTGTTGTCAATTTTAGTGCGGAGAATGGACGAGAATATTGGTTTAGTTTGTATGGGCTGGACTCATCTCGCTGCTGCTGAACCAATACCATTTCCATATAGGCTTGCTCAATATGCATATGATCTTTTTGACGATCTAAAGTCTTTAAACTCCTTAAAGATAAAAGGGAAAGGCTTTAAGGGTGCAGTAGGTACAAGCGCAAGTTATAAAGAAATGTTAGAGGGCAAAGGAATTACAGCTCAACAGTTTGAGAAAGAAGTGTTAGAAGAATTAGACTTAGATGCATTCAAGATTACTAATCAGACCATTAGACGTAAACAGGATTTAAAGGTCTTACAGCTTCTTTCTAATATTTCACAAAGTATCTACAGGATGGCAAGAGACATAAGGCTTTTAAGTGCATCATTTTTGATGGAGGTTTCAGAACCGTCAAAACCAAAACAAAAAGGTTCATCAGCAATGGCTCATAAGCTTCCTAATCCCATTAAGACAGAAAAGTCTTGTAGTCTGGCATTAATACCTTTTGTCTTAGAGCAAATAGCTTGGCTTAATGCCAGTCTTCCAATGCTTGAAAGAACTCTGGATGATAGTGCCAACAGAAGGATATTTATGCCAGAAGCATTTTTGGCCATAGACAAGATTTTTGATACAATGATTCGAGTATTGGATGGGCTAGTTATCAATGAAGCAATGATCAATGCCAATCTTGAGAAATTTGGAGTTTTTTCAGCCACCGAATCTTTACTGACAGAAATGGTCAATAAAGGCATCAATAGACAAGAGATGCATGATATTATAAACGAAGTTTGTAAAGAAGCTTGGTAGGAAGTTAAAAAGGGAAATCCTAATCCTTTAGTAGACCTTTTGGTTCGCCATAGATTTAGAGCTGGTTTTTGTAGTATGAACGATGTTAAAATAATTTTAAACTCTTATAAGAATCATATTGGTGATTCTCTAGAAAGAACACAAGAATTAATTCAAGAGATCAAACTGGAAACTAGCAACTAATAAAATAATTACATAGGTGACAAATATTTGTTACCTTTTTTATTTGACAAGATTGTATTGGCACAGTAAGCTTTTATAATGGTCATTTTTTAGACCTTGTTCATTGATAAAAGAAAGAAGGTGATTTTGATGGTTGATATAACTAATTATCACGAAAGAGAAGCTTTGGCAGTTAATGCTATCAAAAGAAATATACCCCCAGAACTTAGAAAAAGAATTATTGCTATAAGTGAAGGAGGTTTTTCTACCTTAAGCAGAATTGAAGATTATCATCGTGGTTTTGAATATGAAGTTACGGCAGTTGATGGGGTAGGGACAAAACTAATTATTGCTATAGCGATGAATAAATATGACACGATAGGTATCAATGCTGTTGCTATGGTAGCTAATGATATTGCAACATGGGGTAATGTTTTTTTGAATAGATTTATTAACCAAATCTCCTGCCAATATAAGATTGAAGAAGAGGAAATTACCGGCGAAATTATGAAAGGAATTGTTAAGGGTTTAACATTAGCCGATGAAGAAAGAATCAAACAAGGCAACGGTGTTATTATTGCTGGAGGTGAAACTGCTTCTATTGACGAGATGTTAGATTCACCAATAGCTGGTTATGGTTTTGATATTGCCGCCTCTTTTGTTGGTCATATTAGATCAGCTGATGCGGCATGCAAAACGATTGAGCCATGTTACTACATTTTAGGTTTTCGGTCTTTTGGTTCTCATTGCAATGGATATGCTAATCTGCGTCACGGTTTATTGAAAGGTGATTTTGAAGAGCGCAAAAAAATCAGAAAACTTTATAAAGGAAGATATTGCCTAGATGATAAAATGTATGGAACAGATCAGACAATAGGCGAAATCTTGTTAGAACCTACTCGGATTTATAGTCAAGTAATGCGTAAACTTGGAGAAAGATACTCCTATATTCAAGGCGCTAACATTACTGGCTACGGCTTAAAGAATTTTAATCGTATCGGTGCTGGAGTTGAATATCATATTACTGATCCGTTTGAGTCACAACCAATTTTCCAGCTTTATCAGGATGAGACTGGCGAATCTGATTATAAGATGTACGAGATTTTTAACATGGGACTAGGATTTGCCATCATGATCAGGCCGGAGCATTTTAGAGGTGTTATAGAGATTGCTTTAGGGGATGGCATGGACATTAAAAATATAAGAAAAATAGGCGAGGTAAGAAAATCCCCAGATTTAAAAAGCAGAACTATCCTTTATAAAGACGATAAAGAAATAACATTTGAAGGCTATCAGTAAAAGAGAGGACATGATTTTAGTGAAAATTGATAAAGGCGTAATGTATGAGAGTAATCTTCCTTACCCTGTGGTTCGCGGAAAAGTCAGAGATAATTATGATATATCTGAATTGATGGGATTCCCAACTTTGCTTATCGTGGCGACCGATAGAGTGTCGGCCTTTGATGTAGTGTCCGGAGATCCAATCCAATATAAAGGTGTAGTACTCACTCAGATGACACTTTTTTGGTTAGAATACCTTAATTTCTCCAATCATTTACTTACTGCCACCATAGATTACTATCCAAAAGAGCTGCAAAAATATAGAGATCAGCTTATGGGTCGTAGCATGATTGTTAGGATATTTAATATCTTTCCATTGGAGTGTATAGTTAGGGGTTATTTAACAGGGTCAGGTAAAGAAGATTATGATGAAATAGGTAAAGTGGACTGGCATGAATTACCAAAATGGTTAGTAGAAGCAAGTGAAATTGATCCCCCAATCTTTACTCCTTCAACTAAGGCAGAAATTGGAAAACATGACAAGAATATATACATGAGAGATGATGCTGTTTCTATATTAGTAACACATTTTTCTAAAAAAGATTTTGCGTGTTCAAAAAAAGCAGCATCGGATTTATTGGAAGAGTTAGAAGAAATTAGTATTTATCTATATAGTAAGGCAGCTGTCTACGCAGAGAATAGAGGAATAATTATTGCTGATACGAAATTTGAGTTGGCATATAATGTTACATTTGGCGGTTCAGGATTTATACTTTGCGATGAAGTTTTAACGCCAGATTCCTCCCGATTTTGGTCAAAGGATCAATATAAAGAAGGTGTTACACAACCAAGTTTTGATAAACAATATGTTAGAGATTATTTAAAATCATTAGGCTGGAGTAAGAAATCTGGTATACCAATGCCAAAATTACCTGAAGATGTAAAAGAAAAAACAACCGAAAAATACATTCAAGCATACGAAATGTTAACTGGTAAAAAATTCAATTTTTAGTTTTACACCCACAAGCGGCAATAGTAGCTTTTTTTATTTTGACAAAAGAAAAAGCACTAGAAGAGTGCTGAGTAAGAGTATCTGTTAATTTGAGGCGATGATTAATTTGGTTATATGCTATTATGCTATAGAATGTTTTGGCATTATTCCTTTTTCTACCATTGTGTTTATATTAAAGTCTGATATTTCAATTCTAACCCGATCCTTTTCTATTTCTTGCACGTTAGTTGAAATATCAATATGACCTAGAATGTTTTTGACATGGTTAGGAGGATATTTAGTAGAGAAATCAAAATATGGGTCTAAATTATTAATTGTTGCTGCTGCTGTCTGAATGATATCATTCATATGTGTCATTGAGTTGGAATTATCCAAAACAATCGCCCCCCTGTTTCAATGTTCAGATTATAAGAGAGATGTCTGTATTGCCAGATTTGATAATTATTCCTTTTTGGCTAGGAAGAGTATCATTTACTATAATATCTTCGAGTCTGGCAAGACGTTTCATAACATCCAAATCTATTTTATCAAACTTCTCGTTAGTAGAAAAGTAAGCTGTTAATAGTTTAGCTGGTTCTATCTTATTTTTTGCTCGCTCTACTCTTATTATTTTTATTATGTCTATGATTGAATTCGTATAATTCTCAACCTGTTTATTTATTGATTGTTTATCCTCTTTCGGCCACTCGGCTGATATCAAAGCATCTTTATCTACTAAGGTTTGCCAAATCTCTTCAGTAATAAAAGGTATAAATGGATGAAGCATTTTTAAGATATTTGCTAGACAATAAGATAATACTCTTTCCGTAGAATATTTTTTATTCTGATCTGTCATCTGAACTTTTGCTATTTCCAGATACCAATCAGCAAATTCATTCCAAATAAAATCATAAAGAATATTGCCCGCTTGGGATAGTTTGAAATTTTCTATATCATCAGAAACTTGTTTAATAACATTCTGTATTCTCGAAATTATCCATCTATCAAAGTTAGTCATTTTTTTTGATTCTGGCAAAGATGGATCCCATTTATCCAGATTTAAACTGATGAATCTTGAGATATTCCATATTTTATTAATGAAATTTTTGTTACCTCTTATTTTTTCATCCGATATCTTTAAGTCATTGCCTGGCGTTTGCCCAACAATAAGGCTAAGGCGTAAGGCATCAGTTCCGTATTTATCGATTATGTCTAAAGGGTTGATCACATTACCTAAAGATTTACTCATTTTTCTTCCTTGTATATCTCTGACCAATCCATGCAGATAAACTTTTTCAAAAGGAGTCTTTTTAGTAAAATAAAGTCCTGACATAATCATTCTTGCAACCCAGAAAAATATAATGTCATATCCGGTTTCTAGGACACTTGTAGGATAGAAGTATTTATAATCAGGTGTATTTTTCGGCCACCCCAAGGCAGCAAAGGGCCATAGAGCAGAGGAAAACCATGTGTCTAAAACGTCTGGGTCTCTGGTTAGCTTTATTGATTGACAGTTTGGGCAGTTCTCCTGTTCTGTCTCAGCTATAATTTCTTCATCGCATTCATCACAATACCATACAGGTATTTGATGTCCCCACCACAACTGTCTTGAAATAACCCAATCATGAATATTGTTCATCCAATTTAAATAAACTTTTCTAAATCTATCCGGAACAAATTCTACTTTTCTTTTTTCCG
Source organism: bacterium CG_4_10_14_0_2_um_filter_33_32 (assembly GCA_002792735.1). Classification (NCBI taxonomy): domain Bacteria; species bacterium CG_4_10_14_0_2_um_filter_33_32. The sequence continues at coordinate 1,497 of PFOW01000045.1, read as the reverse complement.
CTGCTTCAATTGCAGGTTTGGCCAATGAATCGATTTTTACAAACCATTGTTTAGATATCATGGGTTCTATAGTAGTATTGCATCTTTCGCAATGGCCAACTGAATGAAGATATTTTTCTTTCTTTTTTATTAAACCCATTTTTTCAAGTTCAGTAATAATTACATCACGCGCTGTATTAATATTTAATCCTTTGAACCCTCCTGCTTCAGAAGTCATCTTACCATCAAAACCTATCACTACCACTTCTTGCAGTCTGTGTCTTTTACCGATTTCGTAATCCAGGGGATCATGGGCAGGAGTTATTTTAACAGCTCCTGTGCCGAATTCCGGATCAATATCTTTGTCAGCAATAATCGGTATTTCACGGTTAACAAATGGAAGCCTTACGGTTTTACCAACAATTTTTTTATATCTTTTATCTTTATGGCTAACTGCAACAGCTGTATCACCTAACATAGTTTCCGGTCTTGTTGTAGCGACAGTTATTCCGCCTTTTTGATCAACAAAAGGGTATTCTATATAGTAAAGAAAACTTTTTTCTTCCTTATATATAACTTCTATATCGGAAACAACGGTTTCACATCTCGGGCACCAGTTGATAATGTATTCTCCTTTATAAATAAGCCCAGCTTTATAAAGTGAAACGAATTCATGTATTACTGCCTTTTCATATTCTTTATCTAAAGTAAATCTTTTTCTGTTCCAATCACATGAAGATCCCATTTTTCTAATTTGTTTATCTATATTATTGCCGTATTCATCAACCCACTGCCAAACTCTTTTTAGGAATTTTTCCCTTCCGAGTATATGTCTATTTTTTCCTTCTTTTTTAAGTTGTTTTTCAATAACATTTTGAGTTGCGATACCGGCATGATCAACGCCAGGAATCCAAAGGGTAGGAATTTGTTTCATTCTATTATATCTAATGAGCGTATCTTCGATGGATAGTGTTAAGGCATGTCCAATATGAAGATTTCCGGTTATATTGGGTGGAGGCATAGATATCACAAAAGGTTTTGCGTCTTTTTTTATTTTTGGTTTAAAATAATTTCCTTTTTCCCAAAATTGGTAAATTTTATCTTCAGTTTTTGCAGGGTTGTATACCCCTTCTATTTTCTTCATATTTTTCCTTGTAGTTATTCAAATAAAAAAAGATGGCCACTAAAGGATCCCAATATTAATAGGACGGTACCACCTTTATTGTCCGATGTAATCGGACCAACTTAATTTCTAGCTATTACGGGCTTTCCCGGCAAGTTTTACTTATCCCGAGCGTAGACATTTATTCAGAATGTTCTTCTTGCAACCCTTCCGATGTTTATTGGAGTTCTTCGGTGACATTATCCGAAGTTTAAGGTTTTTATAAATTTAATTTCATTTTAGTCAATATATAGTACATAGTCAATGTTCTGTACGCGTCACGCACATTTGAGACTCCGGAACAGTTTTTATTAAATAATCAATGGGTGAAATATTACCCAAAGATTGGTGTATTC
>PFOW01000044.1 GCA_002792735.1 bacterium CG_4_10_14_0_2_um_filter_33_32 | reverse complement strand
TCTACTGAGTTTACTAAAGCTTTGCCGTTGGTAAAATCTCTTTGATATAGATTATTAGCTTTATAGTAGGGGGAGAGAGGGGAGCCGATTGGGGTTAACCAAATATCTTGAAATGTTGATTCTTGAGGATGCCCCGTTTGAAGAGTATCAAGATCTCTTGAATTATAATATGCCTTTTCGCCTTGAGTACCTAGCATAAAAGAAGAAAAAGAATACATCACAATACGTTTTTTATCCTCACTTGTTATAGTACTATCGTTTATATCAAAACCTGTTGTTGCCAAAATTATTCGATCTTTTGATAATGAATCAATTAACATATCAATATCTTTTTTCCAGTCTACTTCTCTACGGAAATTTAATCCGTTATTTGCCCATCTAATAAAACCTTTTATCATAGCTCCATCAGTGGTTGTATTCCAGAAATTAATTCCTTCCCCACCTTCTCCTTGCCAGTAATTATTATAAGCAAGCCCGTTAAAAATAATCATTTTAGACCCAACAGCATTTTTGACAACTTGAAGCTTTTGCTGTTGATGGGCTCGCCACTGCGGATAAGTGTATTGGATGCCCGTATCTGGATTTATAGCAATAACGTATTGGGAAATATTAGGATTCCAATAAATATAATTAGGAGAAGCTACTATCATATCCAAGAAAATACCGTCATAAGGTTTAGCGCCTAATATATTTTGCAGCTTACCAGCAAGCCAATTTTGAACGTCAACATTGCCTGGTTTTAAACCATAGTTATTCGCTTTAGTGTAAAGACGATTACCGTCACTATCAACCAAAAACCAATCCGGATGATTTGTGTTAATCCAAGAATAATCAGAAGAACCCGCATAAATATCTAAACCGTTAAAATATTTTAAGATTTTAATATCAGGATTAAGATTATGCAATCGATCAATCTGAGTAGTTGTTAAATAAGCCCCATCATCATCAAGAAGATCATAATGTGATGCTAAAAATTGCAAATCACTATCAATCGCTGGATTAAAAGAAACAATATAAAAATTTTTGGCAGGATTCTTGTAGTCCTGGAGAGAGGATGTAATTGTAACATCTTCAAGATAGGGGGTATATTTAGAATCTTGGGTATTAAGATAAGTTTTGTATTGGAGATAACTACTTTTCGGTATTCCGATAAGAGAAGTGCCCGATGAAGTGAAATATGATGTGAGACTACCATCAGGTCCGACAAAAGAAGCAGAATTCAAACTGGTTAAATCATTGGCATACCTTACTTGAAATTTAATATTGGTACCTGTTGGTTTAACGGCATTCCATGAAAGAGTTAGTTTATTAAAATCAGTCAGCTCTTGAGGTTTTGAAATTAATTCACCAGAAGATTTGGAAGAGGAGACATAAATCGCTGAATCACCTGTACTGTTTTTTGTTTCTCCAGTAAAAAATAATCTTCCTTGATGATTTACGATTTTTCCACTAGTAAACGATAATTCTGTACCACTGCCTAAGTACGACCAATTAATACCGTCTGTGGAAGAAAACAAACCTGTTGTATACACTAAACCGGGTATATAACTGCTGGATGTAACATTGGCCGCGGCATAATGCTTTCCGTCATAATCAGTGTAACTTTCGCTATATCTTCCCGGATTTCCATCAAAAGCAGAAATTGGGTTAAAATTTATTCCGTCTAGTGAATAATTTCTGCCTGACAAAATAACGCCTTTATATTCACTAAGAGGCAAACCAATCTGCCAAGGTTTTTTGATGCAAATTGTGCCGTCATAGATAAATATTGCAGAAGCATATCCTCCTGTTGGCTGTTTATCTCCCGCATAAAGATATAACTTTCCACCAAAAGAAGATGCTCCTCCAAGCCCATTCATAACATAGGCATCTGAGCAATAAGTTAAAGTTTGCCATGTATTGCCATCATCTAGTGAAAAATCAGGCGGGGTAACACCAGTTGGATGAGTTGAAGTAACAATTAGTTTGTCAGCATAATACGTTACATCATGAGAATGGTCTGCATTAGGAATAGTGCGTTTCTTGGTTAAGGTGGTACCATCATAAATATATAAATTACCGAAGTCCCAGCTTTCATCAGGATCTGGGCCTGGAATATAAACTTTATCATTAATAACTGCCATCATCCCAGTTCCTTGTTCTTTCATAATAACTTTACTGCCAGAAGTTATGCCTGCTGGAGCATTATAGTAAGAAATTTGTTCATATGTATTGTTTATGGGATCATAAGAACTGAGCTCTGCATCGCTAATTTCCCATACTTTAGAGGAGGCTAACAGTAATAGTTTGCCTTTGTAAGATTTCATACTGGTAACATTAGTTAATTTTATCGGACTTCCCAGCAATACCATTGTTGACGGATCATTTTTTAGCAGAAGCTGTCCTGCGCTGTTATTTGGGTCAATATCTGATAAAATACTATAATTCCCATTACTCCAATCAGTATCAGTAAAAGAAGTGGGTAGGGCATGGATATTTGTATTTGTTGCATTTGTATTCCTGGTATCTAGGAAAAGGAAGTTAAAGAAGCCAAAGATAATAAAAATAGTATAGATGATAAGTACGCCTATATGTACTTTTCCGCAGTAAGGTTTAAGATGCCAGCGGTAATAGAATTTGAATATTCGTCTTAAGTCATTGTGAAGCCATGCTAAAGCTTTAGATCTAATAGTAGTTCTAGTGGATTTTTGGATAAGTTCTATT
>PFOW01000043.1 GCA_002792735.1 bacterium CG_4_10_14_0_2_um_filter_33_32 | reverse complement strand
TAAAAATATTGTAAGGAATTTTTATACCTCAAAAGATAATATCCAAAATTGAAAAAGATATAAAAAAACCAGGTTTCTTAAAAAGAGTTTTGGGTGTATTTTTGATTTTTATTGGTTTTTTAGCTCTGATAACACCCTTAACTCCAGGTTCCTGGCTTATATTTGTTGGATTAGAATTTATTGGCCTGTCAGCTTTTGTTAGGGGTAAAAAAGAAAATAAGTAACCTTCTTAGATTCTTGTTTTCGGTTAAAATTTGTGTTATTTTTTTATTTGAATTAGCTTTGCGGGTGTCGTATAATGGCTATTATATCTGCCTTCCAAGCAGAAGATGAGAGTTCGATCCTCTTCACCCGCTCCAAAAGTAAATCAATAAGGGAGTGCTAATTATTATGAATAAACTTGTTTCTGATATGATGCTTGAACTTCATGTTCCAGACTTTGAGCTAACTAAGAAGTTTTACGGAGATTTAGGATTTGAAGTAGTTTGGGAGAAAAAGCCAGAGGAAAGAAAAGGCTATATGGTAATGAGAAATAAAGGTAGTATTCTTAATTTTTACTGTGGGAATGATCATGTGTTTGAACAAACTTATTTTAGGAGATTTCCTAAAGATACTAATCGAGGGTATGCTGTAGAGATTGTTATTCCTCATGACGATATCAGTGCCCTTTACAAAAAAGTTTTTAATAAATATAAAAATTTAGTAGTGGAACCATTACAAATACGTTTTGATAGACTTGATTTTAGAATGGTTGATCCTTTTGGTTTTTATTTACGCTTTGTTGAACGGTACAATTGGGTTGATGGAAAAGATAAAGAGGGCAATCCTTTAGCTTAAATTCATATGACTAATTCTAAAAAAGAAAATATTGAAGTTGAGTTACGTGGACCGTTATCAAAAGAAAAGTTTCTGGAATTAGAGAACTTTTTTAAAAATAATGGGAACTTTAAGTCAAACAAAGAAAGAGTACTAATTGATTATTCCACTTTTTTACCTGAAGAAGGAATTGAAAAAAGACAAAAAGATATTCGCCTGAGAGTAACTAATGGGGTGCCTGAGATAGTGGTTAAGCTTGGTAATTGGGGAGGGGATGAAAATAGAGAGGAAATTTCGGTTTTAGCTAAAGAGGGAAATTTTGATAATTTAGTTAAAATTTTCGGAATCTTAGGTCTTCAAAAAGGCATGCTTTGTGTTAGAAAGAGTAAAGTATACGATTATCAAGAAATCGAATTTGCTCTTGTTGAGGTTCCGGATCACAGTTTTTATTTTGAAGCTGAAAAAGTTATCAGCAGAGAAGATGATATAGAAAATACTAGAAAAGAAATAAGAGAAGTTTGTCATGGGTTGGGATTAGATATTTTCGACGAAGAAGGATTTTTTAAATATATAAATACGCTCAACAAAGAAGCAAACGAAGTCTTTGAATTTGATAATCACCACGATACTTATTTTAAGGATCGTTTCAACTTATAAACAACCTTTAAACATTGGTTATTGAACCCTTGTAGTGTATGATAATTATATATAGTACATGGGTTTAATATGAGATTGGAAGATAAAAGAAAAGCAATAGAGTTGCGTCAAAAAGGTTTTACTTATAACGAGATAAAAGAAATTATACCAAGTATTTCTAAGGGAACTCTTTCTGGTTGGCTTAAAAATATAGATTTAAGTAATATACATAAAAAACGCATTCTTGACAAGATTAAAGATGCGAGTCAAAAAGGAAGAGTAAAGGGTGCTTGGGTTAACAAAAAGAAGAGGGAAGATAGAATTAAAAAAATTCAAAAAGAAGCAAAAAAAGAGTTTCGTATACTTGCTCAAAAACCTTTATTTCTTATTGGATTATCTCTATACTTTGCAGAAGGAACACATAAATTCCAAAGATTCCAGTTTGTAAATTCAGACCCTCGGATTATAAAGCTTATGATGGCCTGGTTAAAAAAAGTTTTTAGAATAAGTGACGAGAATATTAATTTTAGATTATATTTGCATGAAATATATAGCAATGAAGGTTGTGAGGAATTTTGGGCAGATATAGTTAATGTTCCTGTTGAAAAATTTTTGAAAACTGTATATAAGCCAACCTTGCATAGATTGAAAAAGAATTTATTATATAAAGGATGTTTAAGAATTGAGGTAAGGGGTAGTGAGTTATTTTGGAAAATTCAAACATGGCAGAATATGTTAACAGAGATTAGTAATTAAATATGCCCTCGTGGTGAAATGGATATCACACGAGTCTTCGGAACTCGGTTTGGGGGTTCGAATCCCTCCGAGGGCACCAGTAAGGAATTTGCAAGCGATTTGGGTTCGCCTCGCTTCGCTCGGCGACCAAATTGTAAGGGATTTTGGGCGAAAAAATCAGTTGGCGGTTTTGTAAAATGTGGTTCGAGCCGATGTTTTTAAGAAATGTTGTCATTTCTTTTTTGTTTTCGGTTTCTACTAATTTTACGGCTTGATTTAAGGACTTTACGAACTCACGAGCCGGTTCGAGCCAAGACAATCCTTTTTGCTCAAAGTCGCTAATTTTTTCTTGAAATTCCACTTTCTGTGATAGCAATTCCTGTTTTTTGGCGGCGTATTCTTCTGTAGATAAAACATCGCTCAAAAACACATCAAGCAGTTTTGCTAACCTGGTTTCAACTTGTTTAAGCTGCTCTTTCAGGCTTTCTACTTTTGATTGAGCATGTTGCTTTGCTTGTTTTTGTTCGCTATCTAACGCCGCCAAAATTTTTTCCGTGTCTTGGCTCGACAAAGAAACTTTTTGAAGATAGTTTTTGATTTGCTCAACAAGTGCTTCTTCGCGCAAATAGTGCTTTT